>CAMUGK010000006.1 GCA_947088415.1 uncultured Bacillota bacterium
GAAGATACTGCAATTGAATACACCAACAAAAAACGTCAAGATAGCGAAATTGAAAGTGACCAGAAAGTAATTCTTTCAAATGGCGAAATGCAAGAAGGCTTTAATATATATTCAACTTCTGGTTTTAAACTTCTTGAAATGAATTATAACAACGATATTTGGGGTTTTTATAGAACTTATGTAAACAGAACTCAAAATCTCTATTTGAAATCTCCTCGCCTTTCTTCTGGTAAAATCTATCGCATAAGATTTACTGGAAATTATGGCTATCAAGTAAACGAACTTAACATTTCCGAACTTTTCGATGATGTAAATCCAAGTTCAACTAAACATAATATCACACTATCAGACAGATTGACTGGCGAAACCAAAACTTTATATCTCAGCATTCAAGATGGAAATCTTACTACAACAAAATATTCAAATTCGACAAGTGCAACCCTTTCAATTGATGTAAGTTCCTTTGAAAATATTCAAAGCCCAACAAGAGTTGAAATATTCCCAGTGGAAATAAGCATTTCTTATTGGAACACTTACACAAATCAATGGGATAACTCACTTTTAAATTCTGCTAAAGTTGCAAATGGCGATCCAAATGCATGGAAGAAATTTAATTCAAGTGTTGTTACTTTTGATTATAGTCTAGCAAGACTTAATATCACATTAAATCTTCAAGAAAACACAAGTCAAAAATTTAGATATGTAATCACAGACAACTTTGGCAATGAAACAACAGTAATTCAACTTGCCAATGAAAAAGAAGTTCAAGAAATTGTTGGAAGCAATATCTATACTAACGTAGAAAGTGATACATCTGTTACCTATCTTTCTTCTAATGCTATAACCTATCAATACAATAGACTTTTATATTCTGCAGAAGTAATAAAGGTTTATGAAAACCAAGTTGATGTTACAAAAACAAATCCTGCCATTCAAACACCACGTCAAGACAATGTCATGGCAATAACATTGAGTGCAGGAAATGGCAATTATGACAAAGTCTATGTGATTGAAGTTCGCGAACTTGAAACTGGCGACTTTATTAAACGTCTTAATCTTCGTGTTTACAACAAACTTCCTATGCTTTCAATAAGTGGAAATATTAACGGACAAAATAGTGTTTGGTTTACAAACAAAAATGGTGACGTTATTGACGGCGACAAAATTGACGATATTGAAAACATTCCAAATTTAACAATAAAATTTAACAATAAAACTATTACTACAAATGCTAAAGCAATTACAACCTTCTCTAATAATGTTACTGTTCACTTTAATGACGGTCAAGTTTCTGATGAATGGAATGAAGAACAACCATCATACTTTAAACCTTATTCATTCTCTGTATATATTTCACAGGATGGCGAAACTTGGACAAATGTGAATGACTCTATTCTTCTCGGTTATACCCTTTCTGGAACTGGAAGTTATTATGTTTTAGTTAAGTATGATGAAGAAAACTTGTTTAACGATCTCAATCAATTATTTATGGTTAACATTTTAAATTCATCATCAGTTTCATATTATTTCCATGTTGATGGAATGCCTGTAAACCCTAGACATGGTTTCAGTTACACTGCCCCAGATACTGGAGATGTAATTACAACCGTGTATATGTTGAATGTCAACCCAATAGACAAAGAAGCAAGAGTTTCAATTGAGGGAAATGAAGAACTTCACACAGTTGGTTTAGATAAACCAAGACAGGTAAATGACAAACAAGCCGCTCGTGCAGGTGTTGAAGTTTGGGAATACACTTATTCAAGTGACAAAACAAATAGAGCAAGATTTGTTGTTATCTACATTGGAGAAAAAACTTCTATTTTAAACACTCTTTACTATGAAGATATAACAATGGGTGGCTCAAATAAAGATTGGCTTCAAATAGCAAATCCTGCCAACCCTGACCCAGTTGTTGCTTCTGACTCTTCATTTAAAGAGCTTAAATTGACTTGGAACTCAACCTTTGCAATTGCAGAAAATAATGTTAATGTTAAAGTTTTAAAATACTTTAATGGCGATTGGAAAGAAGTAAATGTAAAAGTTCAAAATGACAGCAATAATCTTAGTCATATTTCTCTTACTCGAGCAGGCTCATACAGAATTTATTTTGAAGATAGTTGTGCAAATCCAAATAAGCATATGTTTGGCAGAAGTGAATTTATCAATGTTGTCTTCTTAAATGGCGTTCCTTACACTCTTACCTACACCGACCCTGTAACTCAAGAAGAAGTGACTTCCGAACCTATTAATAGAGCAATATATAATGGAACTGTCCGATTATCCCTTTCAAATCCAAGCAGTTACTTTACTTCGGGTTATGAAATTGAAGTTTTAAAAGACGGAAAACCTTATTCAGTTCAAAAAGAAGGTGTAAACAACTTTATCTTTAGTGAAAATGGTTTCTATTCGGTAACTTTCAAAAATGTTGTAAGCATCAATCAACAAAGTGTTCGAGAAGATACAATCACATTCTCAATTATCAACTCAAACGAATCTCGATTTGCTTTTGAATTTGGCACTTATTCAGATTATTACATCAGTTCTATCATAAAAAATGGTGTTGATGTAACACAAAGATATGTTGACATTATTGACACTGACAAGAAAGTTGTTGATGGACAAGAATTTTTAAGAAATTTACAAATTTCTTACTTCGACATGAAAACAGGAAGTGGAAGATATGTTGTAACTATTGAGACTGGCGAACAAACCTACAAAAACACAACTGCAACTTCATTTAGTTTCGCTTTTAGAATTAACATGGCATACCCTCCTATCACCGTTGCTCTTGACGAAGGTGGAACAACATCAAGTCCTATTAATGTTTCTTTCAACATGAGAAACTTATATGAAAGTGTTGGCGATTGCATTGTTAAAATCCCAGGCAAAGCAGATATGCTTATCAATGCCGAAACAGTTGGCGAACAAGAAGTATTCTCAACTGACATCACTGCCATTGGCACAGATTATGTCCAAGCTTACACAATGAGTGGCAACTTGCTTTACTCATACAAGATCACTCGCACCGAGCCTCTTAATGTTTGGGCAATCATTGCAATTGTAATAAGTGTGATTGTTGTCGGAGTTGTTATCTTCATTACAGTTAAACTTAGAAAACGTCTTAAAGTTAAATAAGCAACCAAATGTTGCTCGATTATCTATTGAGTGTAATTGAAATTCAAAATGTATTTTGTTCACCCTTAACTAGATGTCGTCCGATTATCTATTGGGCAACTTAAAATTTAGAGTGTATTCTGTTCACCCTAAGCCCAAGCGCTGGGCGATTATCTATTGGGTGTAATTGAAACTCAAAGTCATAATTAATTCACCCTAAATAGAAACAGGCGTGCCTGTCACCCTAATCTTAACGCTTGGCGATTGACTATTGAGTGACTTGAGAGTTAATTTGTATTCTTTTCACCCTTAACTAGATGTCGTCTGATTATCTATTGAGTGTAATTAAAAAGCACAATGGTATTTAATTCATTTAAACTTGATGTTAACATTTCAATAAAAATCCACAGGTAAAACCCGTGGATTTTTATTGTATAACTTAATAGATTCTTCAACTCAATGCTATAGCAGTGGCTCAGAATGACAGCCAAAGGTTGTTTTTATTTAAGAAGTGTTGATATATTTATCATAATCAAGCAAAATTAAAATAAAAGGCTTATGAAATTCAGAATGAATTCATAAGCCTTTTATTTTTAAATTTCTTTTGTTTTCTTTTTTTAACAAGAAACTGTGCATTATGCACTTTCTCTTAGAAATAAGAAATAAACAATCACAATCATGCAACTTTTGGTTGCTCGCCAAGCGTTAGGCTTAGGGTGACAGGCACGCCTATTTCTATTTAGGGTGAATTAATTATGGCTTTGCATTTCAAATACACCCAATAGACAATCGCCAAGCGTTAGGCTTGTTATAATGAAACTTGAACTTTAACGCCAGGTCCCATTGTTGAAGCAACAGTAACAGATTTGAAATATGTTCCTTTTGCAGCAGCTGGTTTAGCTTTTGTGAGTGCTTCAATAACTGTGTTGAAGTTGTCAACAAGTTTATCCTTGCCAAAACTAACCTTGCCGAGTATAACGTGAACAATATTATTTTTGTCAAGACGATATTCAACCTTACCTGCTTTAGCTTCAGTAATAGCTTTAACAACGTCCATAGTTACAGTTCCACTCTTTGGGTTTGGCATTAAGCCCTTAGGGCCTAAAACTCTAGCAACACGACCTACAAGACCCATCATGTCCGGTGTTGTGATACAAACATCAAAATCTACCCAACCGCCTTGAATTTTTGCAACGATTTCTTCAGCACCAACATAGTCAGCACCTGCTTTTGCAGCGTCGTCTGCTTTGTCGCCCTTAGCAATAACTAAAACTTTTAAAGATTTGCCTGTTCCGTGTGGAAGAACACAAACGCCACGAACTTGTTGGTCAGCTTGTCTTCCGTCAACACCAAGACGAACATGAAGTTCAACAGTTTCGTCAAACTTAGCCTTAGGCATATCTAAAAGTGTTTGCATTGCAGAAGCAACATCAAAAGAAGTTTGTTTTGAAACAACTTCTACAGCACCTGCATATCTTTTACTTAACTTTTTCATAGCACATCTCCTTAGTCAACAACTGTAACGCCCATGCTTTTAGCAGCGCCTTCAATCATAGACATAGCAGACTCTAGGCTTGTGCAGTTAAGGTCTGGCATCTTTGTTTCAGCAATTTGCTTAATTTGAGCCTTAGTAATCTTTCCGACTTTTGTTTTGTTTGGTGCAGCAGACCCCTTTTCAAGTCCAAGCGCTTTCATAATAAGAATAGCGGCTGGTGGGGTTTTAAGCACGAATGTGAAACTTCTATCCTTATAGATAGTAATCACTACTGGAATAATCATTCCAGCTTGAGAAGCTGTCTTCTCATTAAATTCTTTTGTAAAGCCCGCGATGTTAATTCCATGAGGTCCAAGAGATGAACCAACTGGAGGTCCCGGTGTGGCTTTACCTGCTGGGAGTTGTAATTTAACTACCGCAGAGATTTCTTTTCCTGCCATTTTATCCTCCTTTTTAGTGGTAACCAAAGGGTTGCAGTTCCCTTCTCCCACATTTTAAACGAAAGTGACTTATCTTTCGTTATATATCAAGCGGATTAGTCCGCGATATACCATATTTTAAGCTTCAGTTTCTTTTTGAGTAAGGCTTTTATAAATAAAAGAGAAAACTTCATATTCATCATTTACAGGACTTACTGCTTTTGCTGATATAATATCTTGTTTAAGTGTTTTTTCAACGTCAATTTTGTAAAGTTTACTTTTACTTTCTTGGTTTTCAGTGCCAAGTTTAAGTTCTCTATTATTAGGTTGATCTAAATGGAAATAGAAGTTTGTTGTTCCATTATCAATAACTTTTAAAATGGTATCTCCCATAAGCACATTTTCTTGACCTTTTTCATCTATACCATTGATGATATAAGCATTGCTAGCCATATCTTGAATTAAAATTGCAAATATATCAGGTTGTTCACTTGATTTAATTTCTTTTATAATGCGTGCACCATGTAAACTTCTTGCCATTCGATAAGATTTAACAATCGTCATCTTTGGATTTTTCATATATTTACATTCAAACATTAAATTTAAATCTTTTTGCATAATTATCTCCTTACTTCAAATAGTATAACTTAAAAAAGGTTCAAAGTCAAGAGTTAATTAATTTTTCTAACTTGAGCAAAGCCAAGGTCAACAGAAGTTTCTCTTCCAAACATTTCAACATTAACTGTTAAAACATTATTTTCAGGATCTACAACTGTTACATCACCAATCATGCCATTAAGTGGGCCATCAACAACTTCAATTTTATCGCCAATAGCAAGATTTGTTTCAACTTTAATTTGCTCTAAGCGAAGTTTCATAACTTCTTCTTCATTAAGTGCAAGTGGGCGACCTTTAGGGCCAACAAAACCAGTGATTCCACGTGTTCTTGTCACATTATGCCAAAGGTCATCGGCATATTTCATTTTAACCAAGATGTAGCAAGGCATAGCTTTACGTTGAACTAAAACTTTTTTGCCGTTTTTTTCTTCAACAACATCTTCCATAGGAATGACAACATCAAAGATTCTATCTTGAAGATTGAATTTTTCAATAACGGTTTCAAGATTTTCTTTTGCAACATTTTCATAACCAGAGAAGGTGTGAAGAACATACCATTTTGCTTGTAAATCATCTGAATATGCAACTTCTTCTCCAGTAAGAGCATTTGTCTTTTTAATTTTCAATCTTTCAGGAATTTGCTCTTGATTTGCTAAGATTTGGCTGTCAAGATTTTCTTCCATGTTAGTCTTATCTTTTTCTTCCATAATACTGTCCTTTTAATAAATTTTAATTTCTCACTTTATGCTTTTGGCAATAAGTTAAATAAAAATCCAAATAATGAGTCAAGACCAAAAAGAATAACTGCAAAAATGAGAACAACTGCGATAACAACGCCAGTCTTTTTGACAACTTCTGGAAATTTTGGCCATGTCACTTTTTTAAGTTCACTGACAGTTTCCTTAGTGCGACGTTTAAGACCTTTTCTTTCCTTTTTGTCTTTTTTAGGCTTTTTCTTGTCATCTTCTTTTTTGTTCTTGTCAATTTTAGACTTACTCTTGTCTTCTTTTGAAGTTGACTTTTCACTCTTTTCTTCTTGTGCAACTTCTTGAGTTACCATTTCATCTGCTTGAGCATTTGTTTCGGCTTGCTCAACCAAAATTTCTTCTTTTGGTTCAATCACATTCTCGTTTTCAAGATTTTCTTCATTAGAAACAAGTTCCACCTTTTCTTGCTTTTCTGAAGCAGAAATTTTAACAGGTGCTTTTTTGTCTTTCCTTTTAGTCATATTTAACTCCTAAATTATTTTGTTTCTTTGTGAACAGTTCTCTTTCCACACTTAGGGCAGAATTTTTTAATTTCAATTCTTTCTGAATTTGCACTTGTATTTTTGCTTGATGCATAATTTCTTTCTTGACATTCAGTGCAAGCAAGTGTGATGTTTTTACGTTTTGGTGCTGCCATATTTCTTCTCCTAACAAAAAACTAACACCCCGAACGAGTGTTAGCATGATTTTAACATATTAAACTAGTTTTGTCAAGACTTTTTAAGTCTTTTATTAAAATATTTCTTTAAATTTTTTATTTAATCATAACTCTTAACTGATGCTATATCTTTATCACTTACCGTCACACAAATAAGCATACAAGTTTCATCTTTATTAAGTTTTTTAACAATACTTTCATAATCTGTTGGAAGATTATAATCAAGGTCATATTTTAAAGCATAAGAAAGATATGATCTTAAAAAATCTTCGGCATATAAATATGCTTCTTCCATAACAACACCTTCGGTTGAAATGTTTGCATCAGGCAGCAAAACTTTATATTCATCTTCAAATTTATAAAAAACTGCGGGATATAAAAATCTTTGCATAAATAACTCCTATTGACATTATTTTAACATAAAAATAATAAAAAACAAAATAATTTACGCCAATTTATTAAATTTTATAAAAAAAGAGAGCAATTTGCCCCCTCTATTATCAAAATAATTAGAAAATAATTTCAACATCCTTTTCTTTTAATTGATTGCTGTCTGCAAGTTTAAGTTCATTCCAATGAATTTTATCTGCAACTGCTAATGAAACAATAGTTTTTCTTGGTTTAGCTGATAATTTTGTCATAATCTTTTCCTCCATTGATGCCACTATTATAGCATACTTTTTCTCATTTGTAAATACCTTTTTGCAAAATTTTTTAAAAAATTTGCAACCAAATACAACAAACATTTTCTATCAGTTGTAAGACAATCGTGCAACATCTGGTTGCTTACATTCGTTCCGGTTGGTCTATACCTAAAACGTTAAGTGCTTGCGACAACTCTTTTTTGACGAGAGTTAATAATGAAATATAACTTGCCTTTTTGTCTTTGTCTTGCTCATTTAATATATGATGATTGTTGTAAAAACTCGAAAATGCTGATGCTAAATCATAAGACGCCAAACATAACGCATTTAAAGAACGGTCTTGATAACAAATTTCATAGGCATTCAAGAGTTTAAGGATTGCCATAACAATGCCATGTTCTTCCTTGTCCACAATTAAAATCTTTCCACCTTTCTCATCAACCTTGCTTAAAATTGAATTAATTCGTGCGATAGTATATTGAATATATGGGCCAGTCTTGCCTTCAAAAGCAAGGAATTTGTCTAAGTCAAAAACATAATCTTTTGCAATGGTGTTAGATAGGTCCCCAAACTTCATTGCACCAACACCAATTTTAAGTGCAAGGTCACGGGTAACTTGAACTCCATTGGATTTGAGTTTTTCACTTGCCTTTTCAACAAGCATATTGATGATATCTTCAAGTTTAATAGTGTCACCAGAGCGAGTTTTGAAAGGCTTGCCGTCAGCACCATTCATTGTGCCATAACCAATATGTGTTAAAACTTGGTTTTCTGGAGAAATGCCTGCTTTTTTACAGCAACGGAAAACCTGCGTAAAATGTTGTGCTTGACGACTATCTGTTATATATTGAATTTCATCAGGAGTCGAAAAAGTTTCGTTACGCATTAAAATGGTTGCAATATCTGTTGTTGCATAAAGGTCTGCACCATTGTGTTTCTTGATAATCGCTGGTGGCATAGGATTTTTGAACATTTGCACGTCTTCTGGATTTTTCTTAGGAATTGGAATATGTTCGCCTTCCTTAGCAACATCGACAATAAGCGCTCCGTCACTTTCTCGCGTTAAACCTTTATCTACAAAAATTTTAACTGTTCTGTCAATGTAATCCGACGCATCACTTTCGCCATACCAAAGGTCAAAAGTCGCACCAAGTTCGCCATAATGTTGCTTGATTTTAGAAACCGAAACTTCACGAATTTTTTTATAGATTGTGTAGAAAGGCTCTTTTTTCTTTTGAATATTAAGCGTAATTTCTTCGGCTTTTGCCAAGAAATCTTTATCTACGTCTTTACGTTTGCTAGCCTTTGGGTATGCCTCGTTAAGCATTTCAAGAGTAATCTCAGGCTCTTTACCTGTGCCAGAAAAATAATAATCTAAAACTCCGTCTTCTTTAAGTTGAAGTTCGGTAAGCCCCATTTGAAGACCCCAGTCGCCAAGATGAACATCGCTTATAACTTCGTCGCCAAAAATGCGATAAAGGCGCTTTAACCCCTCGCCTATGATTGGACTACGCAAATGCCCCATATGTAACGCCTTTGCAACATTAGCACCACCATAATCCATGACAATTTTTTTAGTGTTTTTATGTTTTTCAAGCCCACCTAATTCGGCATTTAAACATTCTTCTGCCACTTTTTCAAGTGCTTTTTCTGTCAATTTAATATTAATAAAAGCAGGTTTAACAGCACTTACTTCAAACAAATCGTTCTCAGGTAAAAATTCAACAAGTTCTTGAGCCAATTCCAAAGGATTTTTGCCAAGCTTTTTTGCCAAAGCAAAACAACCATTACATTGATAATCACAAATTTCAGGCAAGTTAGAAAAAGATACTTTCATCTCAGCATCTTGAATACCCAATTTTTTGCATGCACTATTTAATAATTTTTCAATTTCTTGCTTTATCATTTCTTCTCCAATTTGCTTCTAATTCGCATCCAAATCTTTCCTAAATTGTTTTGACCAGTTCCGTCAAGCCCACAACCCCAGTCTTTATCGTCATCACTTCCACAATCTTCAACAATTTGGTTGTTGTCTGTTGCTAAAAGTTTTTCTTTTACATAACTATTTTGAATTGCTTTTTCATATAAAACTTTTTCCATTATCTCATATTTGACTTCTGACCAATCTTTTCTACGTAAAACTTTATTCTTTTGTGCAATTTCACGTGCTTCAAAAGGAGATTTAGCCCTGATAATTTGTTGACAAATTTGTGGGGCAGTATCTTTAAACTTTATCGCTTGAAAGGCGTGTTCAGCGGTTTTATACACAATTCCATCAATTTCAACTTCAAACGCAGAAAAATTGTCTAAGCAATAGACATTTTCGATATATTCATGAATATTAAGTTTTTCTTCTGCAATTTTTATCATTTCTTCTCCATTAATTGCTAAACCTTGCTTGCTAGTTTAGCGTTCTTCGTGCTTCCAAAGCCCTTTCTAGCGTTACTTCATCGGCATATTCAATATCACTGCCCATTGCAACACCTTGTGCAAGACGAGTTACTTTAACGCCAAGTGGTTTTAAAATTTTTGCTATATACATTGCTGTTGCGTCGCCTTCAACGTCTGGATTTGTCGCCATGATTACTTCTTCAACGCTATCTTGTTGAATTCTTGACAATAGTTCTCGAATCTTTATATCTTCTGGCCCACGATTTTCAAGTGGGCTGATTGTGCCAAAAAGCACATGATAAACACCATTATAACTTTTTACGCGTTCCATAGAAATGATATCTTTAGAGTCTTTAACAACACAGATTATTTTACGATTTCTTGTTTTACAGATTGGACAAACCTTTTCATTAGTAAAATTGCCACAAACTTCACAAAAGCCGACATTCTCTTTAACTTCTTTTATGGCGTCAACAAAAGCATCAGCACGTGATTTACTGCCTTCAATGATTGAATAAGCATATCTTTGTGCTGTTTTATAGCCAACGCCTGGAAGTGTGCGAAACTGCTCGATAAGCCGTTCGATAGATTTTTCTTGCATTACATCAACCCTGGCATGCCTGGCATTGCATCTTTTTCTGCCTTGGCAATTTGATTGATACAATCGTTCACAGCAGAAGCGACAAGATCTTCAAGCATTTCGACATCATCTGGGTCTACAACTTGTGGGTTGATTTTGATAGATTTTAGTGTTCTATCTCCCATCATTTTTGCTTCAACCATTCCGCCACCAACTGATGACGAAAACTCTGTTTCATCGAGTTCTTGTTTTTTTCTTGCAATATCTTCTTGCATTTTTTGGGCTTGACGCATAAGTGCTTGCATATTGCCTCCGCCAAATCCACCACCAAATCCGTATGCCATATTTTTTCTCCTTTTATTATCTCAACTTTTCTTTGAGAAGAAAAGTTGCAAAAGAAACTTTTTTACTATTGCGAATGTAAATTTTTTCAAAATTAACATTCGCAAGAGAATAACTTATTTTACTATCGACCACATTTCTGCGTCATATAGTGAATCATCACGTCTTAAATCATATTTACGCAAAGTGCCTTCGTATTGCATGCCAACTTTTTTTCATAACGCTAATACTTGCTTTATTCTCAACATCCGCAAATGCCTCAATTCTTTCTAATCCGACATTTTGCAAGTGAGTAATCACTGCCTTTACCGCTTCACTCATATAACCATGACGTCTATATCTAGCATCTAAAAACCAAACTAAATCTGCCATACACCTCTCATCATCTTGCCTATAAACACTAATTCTTCCTATCATTTTGTTGTCACTCTTTATCGCAACAGCCCAATCATAGAAATATTTCTCTTTGTATTTTTTGTTGAGCTTATTTGTAATATAGTCAACAGCCATTTCTGGTCCCGTATATTCTGGAATATCAGAAAGATATTTAATTACGTCTTTATCTATTAAAATTTTATACAACGATTTAGCATCTGTCACTACAATTGGTCTTAATATCAGTCTTTCGGTTTCAATACTAATTGTTCAAGTGTGTTTCATTGTCTCTACTCCTTAACTATCAAATAATCCCCAACCAACTTTTGTAATTTTGCAATATCTTCTTCTTGTGGCGTTTGCTTATGTTCGATTATCTCAACCTTTAAACTTAAATCTAGGCCTTGCCAGCGTAGTGCATTCTCAATTTCTCGTCTGCCGTCTCCAAGAAGATTTGCAAGCATACCATCATTTGCCTTAACAATCAAATTTTGTCCGTCAAGTGCAACATCGGTTATATCCCCGCAAGCAACGTGCAAGGCAACTTGATGATGTTCCTTTAAAAACAAAACCACTTTTCCCCAAACAGTCTTTGGAGTTAAAGAGCCAGTGTTAACTGTTTGCTTTAGTTTTTTTTTGCATCTTGTTCACTTAGTCCTAACATTGCAGAAAGCGAAAGTGTTTCAAGCAAAAGTTTTGGACTGAGCGTATATCTAAGTTCATTTTCCGCGCCCGCAAAAACTTGCATAAAGGCCAAAAGTTTTTTCTCTTCAATTTTTTCTGCTTGAATTTTATATTTCTCAAATACTTCAACTGGAAGATTGAGAATATCATTAGGTTTTTCGCAAGATGAAACAACAAGTAAATTGCGTGCATGTTTACTAAGTTCTCTCACAAAAACCGAAAGATTTTTACCAGTTTTGTCAAGTTCATCGACAAACGATAAAACTCCGCCAATATCTTTTTCTGCCATAAGGTCATAAAATCTCAAAAGCAAATCATAATCTGTTGTGCCAAGCACTTTTAAAACATTCTCTTTTGTGACAACATTATCTGAATAAGATATTACACAATCTGCAATTGAAAGTGTGTCACGCACACTGCCTTCTCCCGCCGAAGCGATTAAACGCAATGCATCTTCTTGAAATTTTACACCTTCTTCTGTAAACACTCTTGCGAGAAGTTTAGTAAGTTCATTAACCGAAACAAGTCTAAAATCAAAGCGAACACAACGGGAAAGAATCGTTGCAGGAAGTTTATGCACTTCGGTTGTTGCCAAAATGAAAATTACATGTGCAGGTGGCTCTTCCAAAGTTTTAAGTAGTGCATTAAACGCAGAGTCTGTAAGCATATGCACTTCATCTATAATATATACTTTATACTTTGCACCGACTGGCAAAAATTTAACTTTTTCTCTAATCTCTCGCACATCATCAACGCGGTTATTTGATGCAGCATCAATTTCAATAATGTTGATGTCGCTTTCTCCGTCTAATCTCTTGCAAACTTCGCAAGTCCCACAAGGCGAGCCATTGTGATTATTCTCGCAGTTGACCGCTTTAGCAAAAATTCTTGCAATTGATGTTTTACCTATTCCACGAGAGCCCGTGAAAAGATAGGCATGACCAAGTTTACCAGAAGCCACTTGATTACTTAGCGCCCTAGTAATATGTTCTTGCCCAATGACATCTTCAAAATTTTTAGGTCGATATTTTCTATATAATGCCTGATGTTCCATTTTTTCTCCTGTTTTAATAATATCATAACTTTTGCTTTTGTGCAAGAGTTTTTTAAAGTCTATTATTCATGATTTAATTAGCAATAAAATTTTTATGGGAAGAAGGGCTACGCCCGACCCTTCGTCAAAAACCTCGCTTTTGCTTTTTGTCTGCTCACGCAGACTTATAAGCACTTTCGCTCGTTTTCTCCTCTTCCCAAAAATGTTAAAACATTTTTGGGAGCCTTATTATATTGCCACTTCTCTCGCAGAAAAATGTCCAGCGGAATTTTTCAAGAGGTTAAAAGGGGTCTGCGAGGGAAAACGAATTTTAGCGGTTAGCCAAAGGCGTGTCCGCGTTAAAAAATTCTAGTTGTCCCCGCACTTTAGCACAAATTAATCAAACTTGCAAAATCTGTTGGGTTTAAACAAGCACCACCAACCAAAATACCATTTAAAAGGTTTGAACGCATGATAGATTGAACATTTCGACTTGTTATACTTCCGCCATAAACAACTTGAGTCTCTTTGCCTGCCTTAGCTGAAAAGTCATCACTAAGCACTTTGCGGATTGCTTTGACTGCATATTCAATTTCTTTTATGCTTGCACTTTTGCCACTGCCTATTGCCCAGATTGGCTCATAAGCAATTGTAACGCGTTCAAGTTCATTTTCATAAAGCCCTTTAAGTGCTTCTTCAAGTTGGATTTTAATTGTTTCCAAAGTTTTAAGTGTGTTTTTCTCTGCCAAACTTTCCCCAACACAAACAATGACATTTAAGCGATTTTTAAGTGCAATTTTAATTTTTTTGTTAATAATCTTAGAATTTTCTTTAAATTTACTTCTTCTTTCACTATGCCCAACAAGAACGGATTTCACACAAGAACCTACAAGCATTTTGCCACTTATTTCTCCAGTAAATTTACCTTCTTCTTCATCAGCAAGATTTTGTGCACCGAGATTAACTTTGCTGTCTTTCAGCATAAAGTTTCCAAGTGAAAGACTTGTAAATGGCAAACATAAAGTTATCTCTGCTTTTTCTTGGTCAACTTTAGCAAGAAAATCTATGAGATATTTTTTGATTTCTTCTTCTGTTTTGTTCATTTTAAAATTTGCAATAACTTTTTTCATTTTTTCTCCTTTAACAAATCTTTAAAAAGTGGACAACTTTTTTGAGAGTGAATTAATTACAACTTGAGTTTCCATTACGCCCAATAGACAATCGCCAAGCGTTAGGCTTGCTCGGAATGACAGATACGTCGAATCCTTTTAATTTTTATAGAAAGTGGCATTGCCACCCCAATAGACAATCGCCAAGCGTTAGGCTTGCTATCTTATTTTTTCTTGTATTACTTCAACACAAACTAAACTGCCATTTTCAATAAACTTAAGTGATGCACCGCCACCTGTTGAAAGGAAGTTGATTTTTCCAGAAAGTCCACTCTTTTTGACTGCACTAACACTGTCTCCGCCACCCACTAATGAATACGCATGGCTGTTTGCAATGGCTTCGGCAATTTTGAAAGTGCCTTCTTTAAATCTTGGGTCTTCATACTTGCCAAGTGGTCCATTCCATAAAATTTGCCCTGCCTTAGCAATTTCTTCGCTGAACATTTTAATGGTTTTTGGACCAATATCATAGCCAACCATATCTTCAACCATAAAATCTACAACTTCTTTCTTTTCCTTTTTGTCGCTTTCTCGAACTGCAACATGGTCGATTGGAAGAAGAATTTTTTTATCTTTCTCTTTGGCATAATCTAAAATCTCTTTTGCTGTAGCAATGCTTTCAATTGAAGTTAAACTTGATGCAACGGCTGTTCCACTTGCAACTAAGAATGTATACGCCATTGCTCCACCAAGGAGTATTGTGTCTGCAATGTCTATAAGTTTTTTAAGCATTTTGATTTTGTCTTTAACTTTTGCCCCACCTATAACAGCAACAAATGGTCGTTTTGGGTTTTCAAGACATGAAGAAAGATTGCTTATTTCCTTTTCCATTAAAAGCCCAATTGCGTTTGGAAGAAGTCTTGCAAGAGCATAAATAGACGCATGTTTACGATGAGAAACACCAAAAGCGTCATTGACAAAAATATCTCCAAGCGACGAAATCTTTCTTGCAAAATTCATGTCGCATTTTTCTTCTTCCTCATAAAAACGAACATTTTCTAAAAGCAAAATGTCGCCTTCTTCCATGGCTTCAATGCGACCTTCTGCTTCTTCGCCAATCACGTGATTTGAAAAATACACCTTGTTTGGAAAGAATTTAGATAGATATAACGAAATTGGCCAAAGCGATTTTCTTATGTCATAACCTTGTGGTCTGCCAAGGTGAGAAAGCAAAACCACCTTTGCACCTTGCTGTGACAAATATTTAATCGTTGGCATAGCTTCGCTTACACGTGTATAATCCAAAATTCTGCCACTATCATCAACTGGCACGTTAAAATCTACGCGAAGCAAAACACGCTTACCTTTAAGTCCTACCAAATCTTTAACCGTTCTTTTCATAATTTCTCCTTTTATCCTATTTTACTACAATAGAAGTAATTTTCAAAATATTTTAAGATTTTACTTTAAAATTTCTTTTAGTATTTTCAAACTTTCATTAATGCTTTGACTGGTTGCAATGGCAAGACGTTTTTCGCTTGCTCCTTCCATGCCAAAACAATACCATAAAAAGTGTTTTCTTAGATACATTGTAAGCCATTTTTCGTCATAATTTTCTCTTAAAATTTCAACATGCCTTTCAACAAGTTTAAACCTGTCTTTTGGCAGTGATTTGCCTTTAAGTTCATCAAAAATCCAAGGTTTTCCACATGCCCCACGACCAATCATAACTCCGTCAACACCCGTGGCTTTCATGTTTTCAAAACTTGTTTTGTCAACAACATCGCCATTGCCAATGACTGGAATTTTGACGTTGGCTTTAAGTCTTGCTATTGCGTCATAATCCGCTTGACCGCTATAACCCATTGCTGTCGTTCGTGCATGAAGGGTTATAAAACTTGCTCCGCTTTCTTCACACATCTTACCAAACTCAGTTGAAATATCCTTATCAAAACCCAATCTAAATTTAACACCAAGTGGTTTATCTGTCGCTTTAGCACAAGCAGAAATAATTTTACTTGCAAGCGGAAGATTTTTCATTAAAGCACTGCCTTCGCCATTTTTGACAATTTTTGGTGCAGGACAGCCCATATTTATGTCATAGGCGTCATAATGAGATAACAAATCAAGTGACAAACTCTTTGCCATAACATCTTCTTCATGACCAAAAATCTGCCCCACCTTAAGTTTTTCACTAGGCGAACAAACCGTCATATATTCTGTCTTTTTCGGATTATGGAGCATTGCTCGACAAGACAGCATTTCGCTCCAACTCGCGTCAGCACCATGCTGTGAGGCAATTGTGCGAAAACCAATATCGCTAACACCCGCCATGGGAGCAAGCACTAACAAATCCTTTAAATTTAACTCTTCTTTTTTCATTAACTATAGTTTAACAAATTTTAATAAAAAAGCAAAACTAATTGACGCAATGTTTTAATTTTTTATAAGCTTTAAAAATTGTAACTTTGCTTGCACGAGTGTAATACATGCGTTTTGTGACAGGATTTCGTCTTTTAATACTTTTTCTGTCCACAACAAAAAACTTTCCAAAGCCAGAAAGCGTTACCTTTTCACCTTTGCAAAGTGCATCACTTAAAATTTCTTGAAAATCTTCAAAAATTTCTTTAACTTTTTGTGAATTTACTCCACTTTTTAACGAAATATATTCAAACATTTGTTTTTTGTTCATTTTTATCTTCCTTATTCTTGTTTTTGCCGAAAAATGCAAAAAACAAACCTTTAAGAACAGGAAAAGCAAAAATAAAATATGTTAATCCACCAATCAAAGTGCCTAAAATGACAATCCATAAATGCGAAAGATGAGCTGTTGCAAAAAGTTTAACTATCATAAACATTATAACGCTTGAAAGAAGTGGCGTTAAAATGTAGAAAGCAGGAATTTTTACAAGACCACCTAGTTTAATAAGCACCATTATGCAAACAACAAGTGCAAGCACAATATTTGAAATTGGAATTGCAAAAATATTTACAGTTGAAGTTGACGCTAATGTATAAACTAAGATAATTTTGGCAATCCCACCAAAAAGGCTAGCTAAAAATGAATAAACAAAATAGCCTTTAGCCTGAAGTATTGAATTTAACAATTGCATTATTGCAGTCAAAATTATGCTAACTCCACCTAGAACTGTCAAATTTACCGCTTGTGGAAGTAAAGTTCCCATTGTTTTTGGATAGATAAGCATATATAAATTTCCACTTATGGCAACAATTCCAAATGTAAGTGGCAAGACAATCGTCCACATTGCAATAAAGGAATTTTTAATGACAGATTTTTGCCCATCAACATTTTTTTTTGTTGCAAGAAAAGATATTTTTGGAAGAAGTGTCATTGCAAGTGCAAGAGAAATGATTAATGGAAAATTTAAGATTGCACCCACCACACCAGTTTGAAGCCCAAAAAGAGAAGTTGCAAGTTCCTTTGAATAACCTGCTTGCATAAGTCTTGAAACAATTATAAGGCTATCAAAAGCATGAGTAAAAGGTATTACAGCACCACTTAAAGATAAAGGAAAAATTGCTCCTGCAAGTGTAGAAAAATTTCCTTTTTGAATAGGAAGTGGAAATTTAACCCTTGTCATTGTTACAATGCCAAGATAAACAAAAGCCAAAAGTTCACTTAAAGTAATTCCTAAAAAACCACCAAAAACGCCACTTGCAACCCCTTTTTTAGCAAAAAGATATGCAAACAAAAGACCTAAGATAAGTTTAAAAACCTGTTCGATAATTTGACTTATTGCAGTTGGCACCATATTTTCGTAGCCTTGAATCACGCCACGTAAAACACCAATAAACGCACCAATAGGAATTAGCAAGATAAAAAGTTTGTAAGATAATGCACCTTGGGTTATCCCTTGAACAAGACAAAGATTGTTTGCAAAAAAGAAAAAAGCAAGACCAATAAGAAGTGAAATTGAAGTTGTAAGAAGCACACTTAACCGAAAATAATCGCCAATTTTGTTGCTTTCCCCCCTTGCACGAGCAGAAGAAATAAGTTGACTTAACGAATTTGTAACCCCACCTGTAACAAAAACTAAGGCAAGAGAATATAATGACATAATCATTTGAAAAATTCCGATTCCCTCAATGCCAAGAATGGCAGTTAAAGGTAATCGAAATAACGCACCAAAGAATTTACAAACAAAACCGCTGATAATTAAAGCGATAGCACCCTTGCCAAGCCCCTTAAACATAAGACTAATGTGCGAAAAATATCAAAAAATATTCAAAAATTTTTAAAAAGGGTATTTACAAACGCAAAAACATGTGCTATAATAGGCTTGTAAAAATTAAATTTATGGAGAGTGGATATATGAAATTATTTAACGAAACCATCAAACCTTTACATTTCAGTCCAAAAACGGGGGTAAATCCAGCGGCTAGAAAGTATAAAGAAAACAATATTCAAGCAATTAGATCATTATATGAACTTGCAGATAAACATGGAAATATTGATGATCCGAATTTTGATGATGCGGTAAAAGTTTTGCTTTCAAGAGAATTTTTTGGATGGAAAAATATTGAAAACAGTGTTCCTTTAATTAAAGCACTCAACAATTTCAAAAAAGCATGGCCAAATATTGAGAAAAACAATCCTTTGCTCGCTGCTGATATCACAACTATGCTTGGTGGTTTTTATAATGGATTTGACAATTTTGATGCTGCTAAAGAATCTTATTGTGAAAATGCAGAATATCCAGTTTATTTTGACGTTGCCAAATATCTTAATGACATGATTGATGATAATGGTAACTTAAAAGTCAACGCAGAAAATGTTCAAGTGGAATATTCCCGCCTTGCTATTGCTTGGAAGGCAGAAATTAAAAAAGAATGTGAAAATGATAATGACCCACAACAATAAAAAATGCTAACTTTGTTAGCATTTTTTATTAATTTGCTTTTAAGGAAGTTCTGCTTCTGGAGGAGGCGAACTAGGAGTATTTGTTGGTAATGGTTGATTTACATCTGGTTGATTTTGTTTTGGTGTTTCAGCATTCACATTCACTTCTCCTTTATCTTTGTCAACATGTGCTCTTGGAGCACCTAACATTCCAAATAGACGAGTTGTTTCTTCATCACTGGCATCATCTGATTGAGAAGATATTATTCTTCCCGAATTTCTGAAAGATGCTGGTGTATATTGATTACTATTACCTGTTTTAGATGCTGGTGCAACAGGTTTTTCTGATTTTATTTCTGATTTACTTGGTCCGCCACCACCTTTCTTTTTGCCGTCGTCCTTTTTCTCATCTTTCTTCTTGTCGTCTTTCTTTTTTTGTTTATCGGCTTTTTTATCTGCCTTTTTGCCTGCGGTTTTGGCTTTTGGTTTTGATGAGGCTTTAGACGATTCAACTTTTGCTGGTGCTGGTTCAATTTTTTTAACAACAGGTTTGTTTGCCTGTCTTTTGCGAATATCTTCAACTTTCTTAATCGGACTTGAATATTCGGACTTTACAGATTTAACTTCTTCGGGATGTTTTTTAAAGACAATTTCTTTTCCGCCAAATTTGTCAATTGCTTCATCAAGATATTTTCTAAGTTTTAAAAAACGTCCTTTAATCTTTGCGTTATCTAGCCCTTCAAATTTTATTTTTCGGTTATATTCTTCTAAAGTTTTTCGTCCAAGGTCGCCTTCATCTTCAAGAAAACTTAACATACGAAGAACATATATTTGGCTTGAAAGATCCATAATGTCTTCCATTTCAAACCAATAATCTATGCGATTTTGAATTTGCAAAGTCAACTTGATAAACTTTCCTTCGTCAATCTTTGTGATAACATCTTGAATATTGAAAACACGTTTAACTTTATCTACAAAGCCGTTTGCTTTTGGTTGAACAACTTTGGCAATAAAAGATGTTAAAGATTGCAAATCTCTATACCCGCTTACCTTTTCAATCAGATAAAGTGAAGCAATTTGCTCGTTTTCATTTTCTTGGATTTCAATATAAAAATACAAATCTTTGGCAAGAAGTCTTGAATATGCTTCAACACGGTTATACTCTGTGTTTGTATGTTCTTTTGGAATTAATGCAAGGTCGCGTCTAATTTTTTCGTTAATAACATACTCGCCCTCGTCGTTAATTTCGCCAAGCAATTTGTTTGACGCTTCAAATTCTTTAATGCAAGTTTTATAATAATCAATTTCTTCTGAGGCAAACAAAACCCTATCACTATCAAACACTTTGCAACTAGATAGCGGTGTATTTACGCCATAAGCTATATTTTCAATCTTTCTCTTTGGCATAGAAATTTCTCCTTAATCTATTTTACTATATTTTTGATTGTTTTTCAAGTGTTTTAAAAAAGTTAAAGAAAAAACAAAGCATTTGAAATCTTTGATAAAAGATAAAAATGCTTTGTTGTTAATTTTCTTTTGCTTCTTTTCTTTAAAAGAAAAGAAGGGCTCACTTTTCTAAGTAACTTACACAATATGGCTTTTCTTTGATTGCATTAACAGTTATGCCGTTTGAAACACATTGCCCGTTGCGATTGAATAAACAATTTGCCCTACAGACAATCTCGGCAGTCTTGCTGTCACGCTGTGGTGCATAAACTGGTGGCTTTTCAAATAAATGCTTGGTGCTGTCGAGTTCTGGCTTGTTTTCTCCCCTTTCATAACTTCCACAAACAATGCTACGATTAATGGCAATTTTCCTTGCTTTGCATGTGTAACGATCATTGTATATACATTTGGTTTTTCTACATCGAATATCCATATTAACCTCTCTCCAAAATTATTTCCAAAAGTTTGACAAAACAAACAAAATTATTTAAAATGTAAATAAAGGAGATAAAAATGAAAGTAGTTTTACTTAAAGATGTTAAAGGAACTGGCAAAAAAGGAGAAATTAAAGAAGTTAGCGACGGTTATGCAAAAAACTTTTTACTCAAAACAGGCGCTGCAAAAATTGCGGATAATAGCGCAATGAGTGAAAATAAAAATATGCAAACTTCTCAAGCATTTCATAAAGCCACAGAAATTGCCGCAGCCAAAGAACTGGCAAAAAAACTTGAAGGCAAATCTGTTAGCGTTTCAATTAAATGTGGAGAAAATGGCAAAACCTTTGGCTCAGTTACAAATAAAGAAGTTGCTGATGCACTTGAAAAACAAGGTCTTAAACTTGACAAAAAGAAAATTGAAATTAAAGAGCCAATTAAAACGCTTGGAAACTTTGAAATTTTAGTAAGGGTTTATCCAGAAATTACAGCAAAACTTAACCTTAATGTTGTTGGAGAATAAAAAAGACTTTGAATAACAAAGCCTTTTTTATTTTTCTTCTTCTATAGAAATTTTCCAGTGTTTCCCACTTTCTCGTTCAAGTTTGCCATAACCTCTGCATTCCGAGAAGTCAGATAAAAATTTTCCAACTTCTCTTTCTGAGCCATGAAAATTATACTCCTTTTGTGAGCCATAACAATATTCGCCCAATTCATTATAAATTTTCTGTTCAGTATTAAGATAGGTAAACAATTGCTTGTTAAATTTCCCTAACTTTTCGGAAATTTTCCAAACTTCTAGTGCTTTTAATTTCGCAAAATATGGTTTAGTTATTCCATGCATAATTTTATCTTTTTCCTTGTTTAAAAATACATACTCTGGAATTTCATTTAATCTAACTCTTTCTTCTTTGGCTTTTTGACAAACATCTAAGCAAACTTTAACTTTACTCTCCAAATATTTGTAGGCAATATATTTGACATGCTCTCTATATGCTTGGTTCAAATATTGTAAAGAACCTTTAAACAAAACGCTAACACTAAATTTTGTCATAACTTTAAAATAAGCATAAGCCTTTTCTTCTGTCCAGTTACATTGATTTTGCAAATAATATCCTTCAATAAATTCATAAAATGAGTTTACATCTTTTATTAATTCTTGGTCTTTGCTTTTGGCGTAATATCTAGCCGCACTATCCATAATTTTTGGATAACTTGTTTCTTGTTTAAAACTTGAGCACGCTATAATTTCTGGTAATGCTTCTTGAAATTTTGTCATTGTCATTTTTAACCTACCTTATTTCAATAAGTTTAACATAAAAATTAAAAAAAGTCAATAGTTAAAAAAAATGACTTATTTTTAGAATAAGTCGATATTTTTACGCATTTGCAAGTTTTGCCGCACGATCAGCAATTTCAAGTGCTTCAATAAAAATGTCAATATTTCCATTTAAAACACTTTCAATATCATAAGACGAAACATTAACACGGTGGTCTGTTACTCTGCCTTGTGGATAGTTGTAAGTTCTTACACGTTCACTTCTGTCACCACTTCCCACTTGGTCTTTTCGAGTTTGTTTATATTCGTTATCTCTCTCAGTTTTATACAAATCGTAAAGTTTTGCTCTTAAAATGCTCATGGCACGTTCTTTATTTTTAATTTGACTTCGCTCATCTTGGCAATTTACAACAAGTCCTGTTGGAATATGTGTAATTCTTATTGCACTTTCTGTTTTGTTGATATGTTGACCGCCTGCACCAGATGCACGATAAGTATCAATGCGAAGGTCACCTTCATTAATTTCAACATCAACATCTTCAACTTCTGGCAAAACTGCAACAGTCGAAGTTGAAGTATGTATTCTGCCTTGTGACTCGGTCTCTGGCACACGTTGAACTCTATGCACTCCACTTTCATACTTAAGTTTGCTGTAAGCACCTTTACCTTTAACACTAAAAGTAATTTCTTTAATTCCACCAAGTTCGGTTTCGTTGACATCTAAAACTTCAGTCTTCCAGTGATTTTTGTCAGCATAATAAGTATACATTCTTGTAAGAACACTGCAGAAAAGTGAAGACTCTTCTCCGCCTGCAGCCGAACGAATTTCAATGATAACATTATTGTCATCATTTTCATCACGTGGAAGAAGAAGTATTTTAACTTCTTCAATTTCTTGTTCTATTTTAACTTTAAGCCCACCAATCTCTTCATAAAACATATTTCGCATTTCAGCGTCACTTTCTTTTTCATAATCCTCTTGACATGCTTGGTAAGATTTAACCAAGTTTTCAAGCCTGTCATGAGCAAGTGCGATGTCTTCAAGTCTTGCCCTTTCCTTACAAAGAGATTTATATTGTTTATTATCTGACAAAATTTCTGGCTTTAAAATAAGGTCTGTAAGTTCATCAAACCTTGCTTTCATCTTGCTTGTTTTTTCTAAAATATCATGTCCCAATTTTTCCATAAATTATCCTTTCGCGTTTTTCATAATCTTTAATGATTTTGGTTTCATTAAAGCCATTATCTTTTAAAATCTTTCTAACAGCTTGACCTTGAGTAGAGCCAATTTCAAATATTAAAACACCCTTTTTGTTAAGTCGTTTTAAACTTTGCAAAGTTATCTCTCTATAAAAATCAAGTCCGTCTTTGCCACCATCTAATGCAAGGCGTGGGTCATATTTTTTAACTTCGTCATCAAGTTTAGATATCTTTTCGCTTTCAATGTATGGTGGATTTGAAACTATTATATCAAA
>CAMUGK010000007.1 GCA_947088415.1 uncultured Bacillota bacterium
AACAGATTTTTTAAATTATTTTAAAAATTTATCATAACCCGCTATATCAATTTGACTTTTTAATATAAAAATGCTATTATTTTATAAAATTTAAGCGAGGATGTTATGCAAGAATATAATTTTAAAGAAGTTGAAAAAAAGTGGCAGGACAAGTGGGAAAAGGACAAGCCTTTTAAGGCAGTGGATTTTCATCCTACAAAACCTAAGTTTTATGTGTTGTATGAATTTCCTAATATTTCTGGCAACATTCATATGGGGCATTTGAAGGGGACTATTCCTGCCGATGCACTTGCTAGATATAAAAGATTTCAAGGTTACAATGTTTTATTCCCAATCGGTGGTGATGCTTTTGGGCTTCCTGCTGAAAATGCTGCAATAAAGACTGGAATTGACCCACATATATTTGTTGAAAATGGAAGTAAAAACATTTGGGGGCAATTTAAAAAGCTTGGTCTTTCTTTTGATTTTGATAGGTCATTTTGCACAAGTGATGAAGATTTTTATAAGTGGACACAGTGGATTTTCTTGCAACTTTTCAAAGCAGGAAAAGCTTACAAAAAAACTGGTTATGTAAACTTCTGCCCAAATTGCAGAACAACGTTATCTAATGAAGATAGTCAAGGTGGAAAATGTGACCGATGTGGAAGTGCGGTTGTTCAAAAAGAGCGTTCGGTTTGGTATTTGAAAATGAGAGAATACTCTGAAAAAATGCTTGAAAATGTTGACCGAATTAATATGGCTGATTATTTAAAAGAAACACAGCGTAATTGGATTGGCAAGAGTGAAGGTATGCAAGTTAAATTTCCGCTTGTTGACCAAAAGGGGAATAAACTTGACGATATTGAGATTTTCACAACCTGCGTTGAAACAATTTATGGTGTAACTTTCCTTTCGCTTGCACCAGAAAATACTTTAGTAGATAAATATAAAGATAAGATTACAAATTTCAAAGATATTGAAAGTTATCGTAAACAAACTTCACTTCGCAGTGAATTTGACCGCATGAGCGATACAAAAAGCAAAACTGGTTGCCAAATACAAGGGCTTTTTGCACAAAATCCTTTAACTAAAGAGATTGTTCCATTGTATTTAGCCGATTTTGTGCTTGCAAGTTATGGAACAGGTGCTGTTATGGCAGTTCCAACTCATGACCAACGTGATTACGAGTTTGCAAAGGCTTTCAATATTCCTATGAAGCAGGTTATTGAAGGCGATGTATCTAAACAAGCGGTTGAAAAGAAAGAATATTTGTCAAAGAATAGCCTTCTTATGAACTCTGCCGAATTTTCTGGTTTGAAAGTTAAAGATGGCAAAACCAAGATTGCCGAAAAACTTATTGCTTTAGGTGCAGGTCAAAAGACAATAAATTACAAGATGACAGATTGGTCATTTAACCGTCAAAGATATTGGGGAGAGCCTATTCCTATCATTAATTGTCCACATTGTGGTGCAGTTGCACTTGACGAAAAGGATTTGCCTTTAACTTTGCCTAAAACTAACGATTATCTTCCAAATGAAAATGGCGATAGTCCACTTTCAAAGATAAAAGACTGGGTTAATTGCAAATGTCCAAAATGTGGTCGTGATGCCAAACGTGAAACCGACACTATGCCAAACTGGGCAGGTTCAAGCTGGTATTGGCTTAGATTTATTGACCCGCACAATAAAAAAGCTCTCGCGGACTTTGATAAACTCAAATATTGGGGCAGTGTAGATTGTTATACTGGCGGCACTGAACATATAACTCGTCACGTTTTATATTCTTTCTTTTGGCAGAATTTCTTGTATGATATTGGTGCAGTGCCAACACGTGACCCATTTGTTAAAAAAATGGGCAGTGGTCTAATCTTAGACGACCAAGGCAAGAAAATGAGTAAGAGTTCTACAAACGGAGTTTCTCCACTTGAAGTTATAGAAAAATATGGCACAGATGTTGCGAGAATGCATATTCACTTTTTAGGGGGTTATGAAGATAATACACCTTGGTCATTTGAAGGCATTTCGGGAATAGTATCGTTTATCAATAAAGTTTGGGCTTTGCAAGAAATTGTTAAAGGTGAAGAAATTTCAAAAGAACATGCAGTGCCACTGAATAAACTTATTAAAAAGATTGGCGAAGATTTGGAAGAACTTCGTCTTAATACAGCGATATCTGCTTTTATGATATTTATTAAAAAGGTTAGAGATGACGGTTTTATAACAAAAGACGAACTCAAAAGTTTTCTCATTCTTTTAAATCCAATAGCCCCACATATTACAAGTGAAATATTTGAACGTATATTTAATAGTCAAATTCTTGACCAATCTTGGCCAAAATATGAAGATAAGTATTTAGTTGAAGACATGATTGAAATTCCAATTCAGGTTAATGGCAAACTGAGAGGAAAAGTCAGCGTTCAAAAAAATGCAAGTCAAGAAGAAATAACAGAGTTGGCACTTAAAGAAGTTAAAGATTTTGTTGAAAATGGTTACAAAAAAATAATTTATGTGCCAAAACGAGTTTTTAACATTGTTTTATAAAAGTTTTATTTAAAAATCGTCTTTTGTTGTTGACTTTTATTATTTTTAATGTTAAAATTATAGTGGAAAATTTTTCCACTATTTTTTAATATAATTTTTGACAAAACTAGGCTTGACTAATTTTGTCGAAAATTGACATATCCTAAAAAACTAAAGAATATATTAAAGGGAAAAGAATGATTTTCAAAAAGGGTAAATATAATATTGTTTTTATGTTGATGTTTGTTATTGTCATAGGTGTTTTTGCCTTTGAAGTATTTTTGTCTTCATCGCCTTCTCAAATTGTTATTCCAAACGATCAACCTAATGCAGAAGATCCAAACAAGCCAAATGACGACTTGAATCTTCCTGAGATTCCAGATGATAGCAATGATGTTTTTGACAATAGTGTTCGTGACCCTAATATGCCATCGACAAAATTTCCTTTAAAGATTGTCAACTATTCTTTAGATAAATTATATAGTTCTGAAGGATTCAAATCTAAATTCGATAGAAAAATGACTAATATTGCCAATGTGTTTGGTGGAGTTAAAGCAATTCAAAATATTAATGGCAATATTGAAGTAAGCGATGGGGTTTCTTTAGAGGCTATGACGTTTAAATCAGAAAATGCCATGGGTTATGGTGCTGACTATAAAAGATATTTTTATAACGATGGCTCAAATGTTATCAAATATCAAACTGCAACACCTGATGCTGATATAACTACAGCAAAAGTTACTCAAATGACAAAAAAGGAATATAAAGATACCTTTGGCATGGCGTTAACAGAAAAACCAGTTTTTAATTTCTCTGATTCAAACTTTAAAGCAAGTTTAGTAACCAAACAAGATAGAAATAAGCGAAATTATTATGAAATTACTGTAACATCAAAAAATACTTCCATGTTTACAAATGAATATTATAGATATTTTGAATCATCTGGCGATTTAAAAAATGCCCAAGGCGTTAGTGTAACATATATTATTTCAGTTTATTTAAGTGGAAATATCTTTAAAATTCAATCTCAAGAAAATTTGACTGGTAAAAATCCAGCAACTGGGGCAGGAGTAAATACAACTATAGAAACAACACAAACCTTTACCATTTACTCATCATCATTTAATATTGCTAAACCATTTTAAAAATAAAAAACTTACCCAAAGGTAAGTTTTTTATTCGTCATCATCAGTGTCGTCGTCAACTTCTTCTTGAGTTTCATCTTCTTCAATAGGAGTTGCTTCAAGTTCTTCTAATGGTTCTTCGTTCTCATCAATGGTTTCTTCATCAACGTTTTCAAGAATCTCGTCTTCTTCGTCAAACTCTTCTTGTTCTTCTTCAATCAACTCTTCTTGGTTTTCGTCGTCAAGATTTTCACTTTCTTCTTTAACTTCTTCAACAAGTTCGTCATCTTCAACTTCTTGAATTTCTTCAACAACTTGTTCTTCTTCGATTTCTTGTTCTTCGTCTAAAGATGCGTCACTTGAAATTTTACTTGCTTCAATTTCTTCTGGATTTTCAACTTCAATAACTTGGGCTTCTTGAGTGTTATTTGCCATAGCCTTTGCCATTGCAAGAGCAATTTGTGCATCACGTTCAGCCTTTTCTTTTGCTTCGGCTTCACGATCAAGTTCTTGAAGTCTTGCTTTGTTTTTGTTGAAAAGCACATAAGAGATTGTAATAATCATAAAGCAAACAACAAGAGCAAGAGCCATTGAAATGAATAGGTTGAAAATTTCATCATCTCTAATACCTTTTACATAACTGAAAATAAGGAAGAACCAAGCTGAAATTGCAATGAAAGGTGAGATTGTTGTCACTGCACATGCGAGAATTTTGCTTTTAAATTTTCTTGCCCATCTCAAGCAAAAGAATGAACAAGCAACAGCAATTCCAGAAAAAACAATTCCAAGAATAAATGCTGTAAGTTGTGCTGTTGTAAGGTTAGCAAACATAATTTTACCTCCAAATATGTTTATATTTTATCACATTTTATGACCTAAGTCAATAGCCAAAAACAAATTTCTTTTAAAAATTATGATAAAATCTTGACTATCTATATATAGAATACAATATTTTAAGGATTTTTATCACAAAACTTGACTTTATTTTTAAAAAACATATATAATAAGGTTAATATGGAAAAAAATAGCGAAAAAGATTTGCTTATTAAAGCACCAAAAACCACAAAAGCACAAATTATAGGTGTTTCTATCTTTGCACTTTGTGTTGTTTTGGCAGTGGTTGCATTAATCATTGTTATTGTTTTAAATTCAAATAAGACAATTCCTGCCCAAGTTAAATTTGTTGAAAATGGCAGACAAATTTCTGTTCAGGCCAAGGCTAATGACAATTTTAATGGTTATCGTTTTAAATTTGTCGATATTGAGGCTAAACAAGAGTTCACTTTTAATTCTTCAAGCAATGTAATGTTGGTTTCAGATAAACAAGAAATCAAGGTTGGAAGAACATATTCGGTTTCTGTATGTTATACGACTGAACCAGAAGGTGGGAATAGTGAATATAGCAAGGCAATCACATGGCAGGCATATAAATTTCTTGACACGCCAACAGGCTTTAATTTAGACCTTGTAAATAATCGTTTAACTTGGAACAAAGTTGAAGATGCAGATTATTATAATGTTTATTATACAACAGACATTTTTAATACAATAAAATGCCAAAATAATTATTTAGATTTAAGCATGCAACAACTTCCAGCAGGAGAATTTTATGTAACAGTTTCTGCATTTTCAGAAAAGGGTTATCTCAAAGCAAGCTATGTTTCATCGGAACAACAGGTAATTATTCACAAACAACTTTCGCCTTTTGAAAGCGCTGTTAGAAATGGCGAATCAATTGCAATTCGGTCAAAAGATTTAATAGAGTTTGTTGAAGTTAAAGTTGAAGGGGAAGAAAAAATTACTAAAATAAACCCTATTCTTACAGGCTTTATTGGTGGACTTTCTTATTCAATAAATATTGCAATTCTCAACATTGAAAATGGCAAGCAAATTTATGTTCGACCAGGCTCTAGTAATGGTTATATAACTTATAGTGGCGACTGGACAGAAGTTACACAAAACAACACATAAAAAGAAAATTTATAGTCATACTAACCTTAAAGAGGTGTTATGGCTATTTTAAATGTCGAAAATGAGATTGAAAAATATAAAACTGAACTTCACGACAGTTTTGATATTGCTTCTCGAATTTTAATTAAGGATGATGATAAAGTTGGTTTTTTATATCTTAAAAGTTTTACAAACCAGCAATTATTTATTGATGGCATTTTTTCGCCTATTTCTAAATATCATGGAGAACTTGACCTTCAAAACATGCAAGACAAGATTATTGATAATAGTGATGTTAAAGAAATAAAAACTCATGAAATTATCGACAATATTTTAAAGGGCAGTGTTATAATTTTTACAGAAAAAAAAGGGCTTTATCTTTCAATAGATATTGGGGCTTATCCAACAAGACCCCCTAGCGAACCACCAACTTCGCCAGTAATTCAAGGGCCAAGAGAGGGTTTTGTTGAAGATATAAAAACAAATATAACGCTTATTAGAAGAAGATTGCACAGCAAAGATTTAGTTTTTTGTGAAACTAAAGTTGGCAAATATTCTAACACTCAAATTGTGATTGCTTATTTAGATGGAATTGCCGATAAAAAAGTTGTTAAAGAAATTCAAAATCGATTAAAAAGCATTGAGATTGATGGGGTTATTGACAGTTATTACATACTTTCATTTTTGGAGAGCAAACCTGATTCATTATTTAAACAAGTTGGCAATAATGAAAAACCAGACATTGTTGCAAGCAAAATGCTTGAAGGTAAGGTTGCAATTATTGTAGACAATTCTCCAATAGTTTTAACTGTTCCATTTATATTATTGGAAGAATTGCAATCATCAAATGATTATTACACAAACCATCATTATTCATCTTTAGTTAGAGTTGTTCGTATGCTTGGAATTGTTATTGCAATTTTAGCACCCGGTGCATATTTGGCACTTCAACTCTATCATTATAATATACTTCCACTAAACTTTTTGATTACTGTTGCAGATACAACGCAAGGTCTTCCTTTCACACCGTTTTTGGAAATGCTTTTTATAACTCTTCTTTTCCAAATTTTGTATGAAGTAAGTTTGCGTCTTCCAAGTTATCTCGGTCTTGCAACTTCTATTGTCGGGGCTTTAATTTTGGGTGATACAGGTGTTAAAGCAGGGCTTATTTCTCCTCCGGGAGTTATTGTTGTTGCTCTTGCAAAGATTGCACTTTACACAGCGCCTGCTCAGTCATCACAAATCACAGTTTTGCAATGCATATTTTTAATTTTAGGTGGCTCATTAGGGCTTTTAGGCTTGGTTGGTGGATTAATTTATTTTGTCAATTATCTCAACACTTTGGATAGTTATGGAACGCCTTATCTTGCACCATATAGTCCACGTATTCCGCAAGACTTAAAAGACGGAATTTTTATGTCGCCATTGACCGAGATGAAAACAAGACCCAAGTCTTTTAGAAATAAAAACAAAGTGAGGGAAAAATGAGAGAGAATAAAATTTCAGCAAGGCAGAGCGGCATGCTTTGCGTCATGCTTATTTTTGCTAATAAATTATTACTTTTACCTTCACTTTTATTTGAAGAGATTGGTGCTGATGGTTTTTGGGTTATAGTGGTTTTATTGTTTGTTGATCTTTTAGGATTAGGCGGATTTTTTATGCTTAAAGCAAGATATCCAAGCGAAAAATTTTATGATATTTTAAAAGATAATTTAGGAAAAATACTTGCAAAAACCATTGTTTTTCTATTTTTAATATTTTTTCTATTTAAAACTTTTCTAACTTTTTCTGTTGTTTATATGTTTTTAAAACAAACTGTCTATCAAGAAGATTTTGAGTTTTTGGCTCTGATTGCATTACTTCCAGTGTTAAATCACGGAATAATAAGCGGAATAAGAACAATTTCACGTTCAATTGAACTTTTCTTTTATTTTGTTTGTGCAGGTTTAATTTTGTGTGTAGCAATTTCAATAACCAATCAAGGTGGAATGCCATTATTTTTTCATGCACCAGTCCCAGCTTTTTTTGACTCGGTGTTTAAACATATGTTTTCCTTTGGAGATTTTTTGATTTTGTATTTAATCATTGATAAAATTCAAATAAAACCTAATCAAGGGCGTAAAATTTTAAACATAGTATTGTTTGGTGTCGTTCTTTTGCTTACAATTTTATTGCGATTTTATTCAATTTATCGTGTAACAGGCTTTATGCATAATAACGCACTTTTAGATATAAGTTCTGTTGCAGCCGAATATTCTGCAATTGGCAAACTAGATATTTTTCCAATGCTTACAATAATGTTTTTAACCTATTTTCAACTTGAAGTTTTCATCTTTGGGTTTTGCCAAAGTTTTATAGATTTGTGTCCTAAATATAACAAAATTCATGCAATTATACTTTTTGATATCGTCTTTTTAGTGCTTTATCATGGTGTATTAAGCCAATATGATTTTTTCCTGCTTACTGCTGAAAATTATTTTTCATATTTCATTATCATTGTCAATGTGCTTGTGCCACTCATTTGTGCTTTTATTTCAATAAAGGTGCGAAAAAGGAGAAAGTATGAAAAGATTTTTTAAAGAACTAAAAAAAGCTCCAATGCTTTTTGTATTTTTGTTTATCTTAATTGCGTTCACTCCAGCTGCAATTTTTTTTCCAGGAGAAAATCGTAATCGTGCAGTCGTGACTGCCATTGGAATAGATAAAGCAGATGAAGGTGTTGAAATTTCTCTCTTAACCTTTATTCCAACAGCAAATCCTACATATACTGAAACAAATTCGGTTATAAGTGCAACAGGTGGTAGCATAGCGGATGCACTTCATCAAGCTCAAATTTCAATGGGAAAACGTGTTGGTCTTTCTCATGCAAAAACTACAGTTATTGGCAAAACGTTAATGGAAGAAGATATAACACCAAGCATTGACTATCTAAGTCGAATTGCTTCGCTATCAGAAAATACAATTTTGATTGGCACAGACGGCAACGCTAAAGATTTTTTAAAAGCTTCTCAATCATTGGGTGAAGATTTAGGACTTAAACTTGAACAGCTTGTTGGGTATAATGTTCAAAAGATATTTGTAACCGAAACAAGTTTGGAATCCTTTTATCAAGGTTATTTTAGTCCTGTAAAAAGTTCGTTAATAGGCTTTTTTCAATTAAAAGATGAAAATACGTCAGATATTGCTTCAATGGAATCAGGACAATCAGGCAGTTCGTCAAATTCGGGTGGAAAAAGTGAAGGCGGTGGAAGCACAAGTCAAAGTTCATCTCAAGTCAGTAATAGTGGTGGCGAATCAAATTCTTCAAGTGGGGGAAACGGCGGAGGAAATGGACAAGGCTCAGAAGGTGGCTCATCGGGTGGAGAAAGTTCATCAAGCGGTAGTGGTGGAGAAGGGAGACAAAAGATTATCAATAATGGCGATGCACTTTTATTAAAAAATGGCAAAAAAGTTACAGTTTTGTCAGAACAACAAGTGCAAGGTCTTAATATTGTCAACCCTGAAGCCGTAGGTCAAGTCATACCTATTTATGGAGTGACAAATCAAGATTTTGATAATGCAAATTTAACATATGCAGTAAGAAATAAAGATGTCAGAACAAGTTTAAAACTTGAAAATGGCAGACCAATTTATGCAATAAGTGTAAATTTAGGTGTTGAACTTATTGAAATAGTTGGAAATAAAGAAGATGTAAAACTAAACAGTCTTTTCACTGTTTTAACTCAAGAAGTAAGTGATAAGATTGAAGAATATTGCAAAAAAGAATTCTCTTCTGCACTCAAAATTTTAAGAGAAAATAAAACTGATGTTCTTGGCTTAACACTTCAAATGCAAACCTCTGGAAAAGCTTTGAGTGACTTTTATAAAAATATGCAAGATAAGGAAGATATTTTAAATCAAGTTACATTTTCCTTGACTGTCAATTGCAAAAGTGAATAATAGCGACCAGATGTCGCTCGATTATCTATTGAGAATATTTAAAACACAAAGTGATAATTAATTCACCCTTGCGACCAGATGTCGCCCGCAAGCCTAACGCTTGGCGTTTTTATGTCATTCTGAGTGGAGTGGCATTAGCCACGAAATCGAAGAATCTTACGACCTTAGAAACAGCTATTGGCTGTTTTTGATTGTCTTTAGATCCTTCGACTCGACTTCGTCGGCTCAGGATGACAATACTGCCTGTCATTTCGGCAATCACATGTCGTCCGACTACTAGACTAACGCAGAGTTACTATAAATAAAAAAAAGTGGCATTGCCACTTTTTTGTCGAAATTTAATTTTCTTCTTATTTTATTTGAATAAATATTAAACAACTGCCTTAAATATGGTTGCTAATAATTTTTATTTGTGTTAAAATATCATGTATAACACTAAAGGAGGACTTATAGTGAAAGAACAAAAATCAAAATTTAAAATGTCATATGTTATTACTTTAATCTTGGTTGTTTTGCTTATCTGTCTTTTGTTCATTCCAACTGGTTATAGTGGCATAATGCTTACAAATCCTAGTCAAGATGTGCAAGAGCTTATCGACGGAACTTTCAAGCCGAACAAAGAGTATGAAGGCAGTCAACAAATGGTGGCTTTCTATTATAAAGATGGAAAGGCTTACATTTTAGTTAAAGATAGCAAATTTACTGGCAGATTTCCAAAATATAGTGACTATTATTTCAATTATGAAAGAGGAACAGATAGTTTAGTCGACGATGTTTTAGTTGCAATTAAAGAACATAATGACAAATTATCTGACCAATCTTTAGCAATTCAATATTCTGGCCCACAAGCAGATGGAATTAATTGGTGGGATATTATTTATCCAATATTGTATATTGGGTTTGGACTTTTCCTTGTTTGGATGATTTTCAGAATGATTGGTGGTGCAAACAAGGGTGCAATGACTTTTGGAAAAGCCAATGCAAGAGCTTACACATCAAACAAAGTTAAATTCTCAGATGTTGCAGGCACAGAAGAAGAAAAAGAAGAACTTGCCGAACTTGTTGAATTTTTGAAGAACCCTAAAAAGTTTACAGCACTTGGTGCAAGGATTCCTAAAGGGGTGCTTTTAGTTGGCCCTCCAGGGACTGGTAAAACACTTCTTGCAAGAGCGGTTGCAGGGGAAGCTAATGTTCCATTTATTTCAATAAGCGGTTCAGACTTTGTTGAAATGTTTGTTGGTGTTGGTGCTTCTCGTGTGAGAGATTTATTTGAACAAGCAAAGAAAAACAAACCTTGTATTATCTTTATTGATGAAATCGATGCTGTTGGTCGTCAACGTGGTGCAGGGCTTGGTGGCGGAAACGATGAAAGAGAACAAACGCTCAATCAACTTCTTGTTGAAATGGACGGTTTTGAAGCCAATGAAGGTATTATTGTTTTGGCGGCAACAAACCGAAGTGATGTTCTTGACCCAGCCCTTATGCGTCCAGGCAGATTTGATAGACAAGTTTATGTAAATATTCCAGACGTTAAAGGCAGAGAAGGAATACTTCGTATTCATGCAAAAAATAAACCAATTGATGAAAATGTTGACTTTAAAACACTTGCCAAAATCACAGTTGGCTTTACTGGAGCAGATATTGAAAACATGCTTAATGAAGCAGCAATTTTGGCAGCAAGGGCAAATAGACCTAAAATCTTGATGACAGATATTACAGAAGGCATCAACAAAGTAATCATGGGGCCACAAAAGAAGTCTCGTCTTGTAACAGAAAAAGATAAAAAACTTACTGCTTATCATGAAGCAGGGCATGCAATTCTTGCAATGAAGTTAGAGCATTGTGACAGCGTTCAAGAAGTTTCAATCATTCCACGTGGAATGGCTGGTGGCTATACAATGCAACGTCCTGAAAATGATGATAGAAATGACACTTACAATCATCTTATGGACGAAATTGCAGTGTGCATGGGTGGCAGAATTGCCGAAGAAATTATATTTAAAGATATTACAACTGGTGCTTCTGGAGATATAAACCAAGCAACAAAACTTGCACATAACATGGTTTATCGTTATGGTATGAGCAAACATCTTGGATTTATGAGTCTTGACACTTCAGAACAAGTATTTATCGGAAGAGATTATCAAACAAAACATGAATTTTCTGACAAGCTTGCAGCCGAGGCTGATGATGAAATTCGTGATATATTAGATTATAACTATAAACGTGCAAAGAAAATTTTGTCAGACAATATTTCACTTATGCATGAAATGGTTAAACTCTTGCTTGAAAGAGAAACAATCTATAAATTTGAAAGTGACCTTTTGCTTGAAGGCAAAAAAGCTGATGAAATTTTGATTATTCTTGAAAAACGAGATAAAGAGCAAAAAGTTAAAGAAGCAAAAGAACGTGAAATTATGCAAAAACAGGCAAGACTTGACGCATATCGACAAAAAGTTATTGATGGCGAAAAATTGCTTGCAGGTGGAATTATCACTGAAGAAGAATATGCATCAATCAAAAATGAATACCAAAACTATTTAAAAGGACTTGAGGCCCAAGAAAAACAAGTCGAAAATCAAGAAGAAGTTAAAGAAAAGAGCGAAACTAAAAAGAAACCTCAAACAAAAACTCAAGAAAAACCTGCAGTTAAAAAGGTGATTACAAAACTTAAAGATGACGCCGAAAAGAAAACGCAAACCAAAAAGTCAACAAAAAAATCAGACACCGACAACAAGGAGTAAAACATGAGTGAATTAGAAGAAAATAATGTGTCAGAAGTTCAAGAAGAACAAGTTGAGATTGAAAAATCTAATCAACAAACTGATGAAGAAAAGAAAAATCAAATAATTGAAAAATATGTTGCAAGAAAAAACTTTAAAAATAAGGTTGGATTGTTAGTTGGCGTTTGTGGAAGTTTAGTTCTTGCCATTGCAGTCATTATTGTTGCTTGCTTACAATTTTCTGTTTTGCCAAAGTTTTTGCAAGACAATCAAATTGATAGATTTGAAATCACTTTGAATGGAACTTCACAAACACCTTTCAATCGTGAAAATCAAGAATTTAAGAATATTAAAATAAAATTTCAAAATGCTTTTTCATTGAGTCTTATGTCTGCAATTTTCACAGACCAAACAGGAAACTTTTTCTTAGATGAAGATACTAATAAATTTCAAGAGTCAAGCCTTTCTAGCTATGTTGGTGGCAATAATTATATAAAAGTTCAATATACTCAAGAGCAAAAGATTAAAAATAATGACGGAAGTTTATATCAATCATATAGAAATCCACCAAATAATTTGACTTACAATGCAATTTATGTTGGACTGCAAAGCGAAAACGAATTTAAAGATGTTATAATTGTAATTCCTGTTTATGGAAGTTATTCTGGAAATGACCAAACAGTTGCAATGCTTGCTAAAATTACAGTTAATGCAAATTTGTATAACTTTACACAATACCTTACAGAACTTTTAGATAAATAAAAATCCACGGTTTAGTTACTTACTTTTGAAACTAGCGGAATAATAAAAGAAACCTAAACCAAAACAATGGCTTAGGTTTTCTTTTTGTTCTTACTCTCTCTTAACCAGCAAAAAAAACGAATATCTCTGCCGTTGTCATAGGTTGTCGTAAAAATAAATAATCTACTAATCATAAGACACTTGCCTTGACCTTGACAACAAAGAATATTCGTTTACACTAGAATAATAGAGAGAAGAAAACAAAAGCAAAAGAGCGGGCAGCGTTACGCTCTGCCAGCAACCGCTCTTTTGCAAACAAAATTGAGTTATAGGCGTGTGCTTGTCTGGCGAGGCGAAGCCGAGCCACTTGTTCAAGACAAGCACACGCCTAAATGCCAAAACAAAAAGTTTTATGTATTTTTATATTTTTTGTGCAAATTGTAAGAATTTATGTTATAATTCATCATAGGACAAATAAATGGAAGAAAAAACATATAAAAAGAATTACAATAAATTATATTTTGCTGTCTCGTTTGATAACATCGCAAACGAACTTAGTTGTTCTGCACTTATAACTGGTTATGCTATATATTTAGGACTAAGCGAAAAACTTATTTCGCTTTTTCTTGCGTTAAGAGTATTATTTTGTATAGTTCAAATATTTAGTGCGCCTCTTTTTTCAAGAATTAAGCAATCCAAAAGAACCATTCTTTCCATCTATTATTTTTCAAGAATCACTTTCTTTTTGTTAATCTTTCTTTGTTTTGTTCCAAACCATGTGGCAAAAACATCTTTGTTTTTAATTCTGATATCAATAAACTCAATTTGTGCTCAAATTACATATGCACCTTTCGTAAATTGGAGAATGCAAACTTTACACAAAAATGATGCGAAAAAATTCTATTGGCAAAAAAACACTTTAGTTGTTATTATGGCTACTATAATTCAATTTTTGTTGAGTTTCATATTGGATAATTACGATTCTTATTATGTATATCTTTTAATTTTCATTTGTATTTTAACAATAACGAGTATCGATGTCATACTTCGTATAAAATTAGATAAACCCATCGTGTTAGAAAAAGAAAAAATTTCTTTGAAGGAAACAATTTCTACACCTATTAAAGATAAGTCATTTTCTAAAATAATTGTCATTACAACTCTTTATAATTTTGCATACAATTTAGGAACATGCTTTTTATCTTTATATTTATTAAGATATATAGGCTTAAGTTATGTGTATATTACAATTTTAGCAGTTATAAATTACTTGGCTAATATTTTAGGAGGATGGGTTTTCAGCAAAATTGCGATAAAATATAATAATTATAAAATGTGTGTACTTTGTAGTTTTATTTCTCTTATTATACTTACTCTAAGTTTGACCATATTTAAAAATACTTTAATTTATATACTTCCTTTAATATATCTGATTTTCGGATTTGGACGTGCTGGGTTTTCACTTTTTGAATCTAATGGTATTTACGAATATGCTTCTATAGATAATAAAACCATGTATGTGTCGGTTTGCAAGTTCTTTGTAGGGCTTTCAAGCTTAGTGATTACTTTACTATCAATATTTTGCATAAATCAACAAAATAATCTATGGGTGTATCGTATATTATTTCTTGTCGCATCAATAGTTTCTTTATTAACCATGATTTTGTATATCATTTTATTTTTAAAAAATAAAAATGTAAAGAAAAATAAAATATAAACGTAAAATATTTTAAAATTTTAACAAATAACAAAAACGAACCTTCATTTTTCAAGTTCGGTTTTTGCTAGTTTCAAAATTTATAACCCTTAATCCGTGGTTTTTTATTTGTTAAAGTTTTTTAAGCGTTAGGCTTGTGGTGAATAGAATACATATTGAATTTCAAATCGCTCAATAGATAATCGCCAAGCGTTAGGCTTGCTAGTCGTCGGTTTTTTGTAGTAAAGTTATAAACTTTTGTTTAAGCTTGTTTAAATTGTTTTTGTTCAACTTGAAAATTATAAGCAAAATAATTTCAACCACCATGATTACAGCAAAAGCAAGCCATACTTGACCTGAAAAATATGTCATGTTAAAGAACCTTGGCATAATGATGTTTGCAAGTATAAGACCAATTGCACTTATTCCAACAGCAATGCCACGAATTAAAGTTGGTGGCAAAACAAGGGAAATCAAGTTTAATAGACCAGTGTAAGTCAATACCATAACACAAAGAGTGTTGATTTCTTCGTTGTCAAATGCGATAGGCTCGTTGCCAGCAAGCACAACAATGATTAAAATGCTTAAAAACATGAGTAATGCTCTTGGCAGTGACTTTTTCATAACCTGCGGTATAAAATTGCCTTTAATTTGATTTATGTTAGGCTCAAAAGTTAAAATAAATGAAGGAACACCAATTACAAAAAATTCAAGCAATAACATCATTCTTGGTGTGAAAGGGTAGTCAAGTTGAAAGATTAAGGTTATCACACTGATTAAAATTGCATAGAAGGTTTTCATAAGGAATAACGCAGAAGATGATTGAACATTGTTGACAACCTGTCTTCCTTCTTTCACAACTGATGGAAGAGATGAAAAGTTTGAGTCCATAAGCACAATTTTTGAAATATTTCTTGCAACTTCACTTCCGTCAGCCATTGCAATAGAGCAGTCGGCTTCCTTTAAAGCAAGTGTGTCATTGACACCGTCGCCAGTCATTGAAACCACATTACCTTTGGCTTTTAAAGCTTTGATAAGGGTGTATTTTTGTTCAGGTGTAACACGTCCAAACACAGTAAATTGGTCAGCCATTTGTTCTACTTCTTTCAAACTAAAATTTTCAAGACTAACAAACTTTTCACTATCTTCAACACCAACTCTATCGGCAATTTTTGAAACAGTTGCAGGGTCATCGCCAGAAATTATTTTGACCTTAACACCATTATCTTTAAACCAACTAATAGTTTCAATTGCATCTTTTCTGATATGCTCTTCAAGTGCAATCAAAGCAATTATATTTGAATTTTCTCCACTTATATTTTCATTAAAACTTGCATTAAGTTCGGCTAAAGCAATTACTCTAAGACCGCGACTTCTAGCTTCGTCAATAAACAACTTTTGTTCAGCTGTTATTTTGCATTTGATAAAGGAAGTTGCGCCTAAAAAGTAAATCTTGTTTTTTTCAAGTTCGGTTACCGAATATTTGCGTTCTGAAGAAAATTCAATAGTGTTTAACGCTTTTATTGTGTCAAGTTTGCCAAATTCTTTGATAAGAGCGTTTGAAGTTGCATTGACTGATTTTTGATTGAATAACACACTTGAAAGAATGTTTTTAATTTTGCTTTTTCTTTGTTTAGAAAAGGTTTTAAATTCAATAACATCCATTGTTCCGTCGGTTATTGTTCCAGTTTTGTCTAAACATAACACATTTGTTCTTGAAAGCATTTCGATAGAATAAATATCTCTGACAAGAGTTTTCTTTTTTGCAAGTTTAACAACGCCAACAGCAAGGGCGATTGTAACAAGCAAGAACATTCCTGCAGGAATCATTGCTGTAATTGAGCCACTTGTTTTTGTAATGATTTGATATAAGTCATTTTCAGGGTTTGCATATTCTTTCCAAATCGTAAAGGCTGCGATAGGAACAAGTGCAATTCCGATGTATTTTATAAGTCGATTAATATCTTTAAACAGGTTGCTTTGAGGGGCTTTAAATTCTCTTGCCTTGGCAGCAATTTGAAACATATAGTTTTCTTTGCCGACTTTATCAACTCTTGCATAACAAGAGCCAGAAGCAATGAAAGAGCCAGACAATAGAGTTGCACCTTTGGTTTTTACAATACTGTTACTTTCGCCAGTAAGCAAACTTTCGTTTACTTCAACTTTTCCATCTAACAGTATGCAGTCGGCAGGTATTTGATTTCCGTTGGATAAAATGATGATGTCGTCAAGTACAAGTGCGTCGGAAGCAACTTCGGTTTCTTTTCCGTCACGAATAACCGTAATGTGAGGCAGTGTTTGAAGTGACAACTTTTCGACTGTAACCTTTGCCCTTATTTCTTGAATAATTGCAATCGATGTATTTGCAAGCACAACAAAAATGAAAACCATATCTTGCCAAGCCCCAACTATTGAAAGAGCAATGGCAATAATAAGCCAAATCATATTGAAAAAGGTAAAGATATTTTTCCAAAAGATTGAGAAATAAGATTTTGAAGTTTTAATCTTTGTGTTGTTGCTAAGATTTTGTGAAATTCGTGATTGAACTTGCTCTTGTGATAAACCTTTATTTATGCTAGTTTTATATCTTTCAACTTGTTTAAGCAATATGTCACTTTCGCGTTTTTGGAAAGGATTTAAATCTTTAACTGAAAATTTATGTTTCAAAAAATTAGAAAAATGTTGAGATTGGTTTATTTTTAAACCAGCAATTTTTCTCTTGACAATAGGAAAAATATTTTCTTGTATTATTAATCTACTTTTTTTAAACTTAAACATATTCATAGTATATAGTTTTTAAAAATAAAAGTCAATTTATTGTATGCTAAAAAGTTGACATTCAATATAAAATTCGCTATTCTTGTATTAAAGGTGGAAATTATGAACTTTAAAATTTCTCAAGAACTTAAAAAACTTGCAAATTTACTTCATGGCGATTTGTTTGCCGTTGGTGGATTTGTGCGTAATAGTTTGCTTGGTCTTCCTATTGATGATATTGATATTTGCTCAAGCATAACTTTAGATGACCTTTCGACTATCTTGACGGGCAGTGATTATGATGTTAAAGTTAAAAGCAAAACTTTAGGCACTGCAATTATTGCCATAAAAGGTCAAAAATATGAGTATTCAGTTTTTAGACGTGAAACTTATTCAAATGACGGAAGTCATTCGCCAAATTCTGTCGAGTTTATTTCTGATATAAAAGAAGATGCCAGTCGACGTGATTTCACAATTAATGCAATTTATTATGATATTGCCAAAGATGAACTTTTAGATTTTTACACTGGCATTGAAGATATAAACAAAAAGATTTTAAAAACTGTTGAAACTCCAGATTATGTTTTAAGCAATGACGGCGTGCGAATTTTGCGACTTTTTAGATTTCAGTCAGAACTTGGTTTTAAAATTGAAAAAGAAACCTTGCTTGCTGCAATTAAATATTCAAAAAACTTGACTGCACTTAGTGGCGAAAGAGTGGTTAATGAAATGGAAGGAATTTTGCATTCTTCAAAACGTTATCCAAACAGCAAAAATAATGCATTTATGCCAGCCTTTAAAATTTTTAATAAATTTGGCTTATGGCAAAATTTAGGCATAGATGTGCCAAAAATAAAACTTAAAATGGTCAAGAAAGCCGAACATAAAACTCAAGGCCTTTTGGTTGACCTTATTGATACTGTTAATCCTATTTCAGTAAGTTATTATCTCGAACACTTTTTAACTAAAGTCGGTTTAAACAAAAAAATCATGGCAAATTTAATTAATATTTTGTCGGGCTATTATGATGCACTAAACGGATTGGATAATAAAAGTTACTTTTTCAAATATTTTGAAAATTTTGCAACCATTTACAAACTTTTAATTCATAGGTCAAAGTTTTTGGCTTCAAAATATGACTTTTTCTATCGTTATATCATAAGCCATAAATTAATTATTCAAGCAAAAGATTTAAAGATTTCTGGCGAAGATATCAAAAAGAAATATCCAACAGTTCAACCTAAAAGATATAAAGCAATTATGGATAGTCTTTTGAGTGATGTTTTTGATGGAAAACTAGCAAATGAAAAACAAGACCTTTTAAAAGCTGTTGAAAGTAAACTTAAATATTTATAAAATTCAAACAGAAATTTTCTTTGAGTTTTAAATAAACTTTAAAGCAATTTCTGTTTTTTGTTTGTTACATAAAAAGATGTTTTTCTTACATAATAATTTAGAGGTTTTTATGAAAAACAAGAAAAATATTCAAACAAATAATAAAAAAACACAGGAAAATCAAGAAAAGACTAAAAAGAAAGGTTTTTTGTGGCTTTTAGGCATGTCGTTTATTTCTGTAGGATTGCTTCTTTTTTGTCAGTTTTATTTTGGCAATACTATTGATGACAAAACAGTTTTCTATGATAACACACGAATTAATGGCATAGATGTTTCTGGACTAAATAGAAAGGAAGCAGAAAATTTGGTTAGCACGAAAATGCTTAGCTCAATTAATCAAACAAAAATTAAACTTGATTATCAAGATAAAAGTTGGGAATTTTCTGGAAATGATTTTGAAGTTAATGCAGATATTTCAGACAAGATTTATGACGCCATCTCTTTTGGACGAGAAGGCAATATTATTGAAAAAACAAAACAAGCAAACAAAATAAAACAAGAAGGCTTTGATTACAACATTGCTTATAGTCAACTTTTCAGTGGGCTTGACAAAAAACTTGACGAAATAAATCAAGAAATTTATATGCCACCAACAAACTCCAAAATTGTTTTTAATCCTGATGAAGAAGTTATGTTTAAAGTTCAAGAAGCACAAAATGGAGTTGAACTTGACAAAGAAAAACTTTATTCTTTGCTTGATGAAAGTTTTTCTAAGGAAAAAATAATCCAAATATCTTTGCCAATCAAACCAATTTTGCCAGAAGAGGAAAAAGAAAATATTTCAATGCGTTCAAGCTTTTCAACAGATTATTCAACTTCATCAAAGGCAAGAAAAAGTAATGTTAAACTTGCACTTTCTAAATTCAACGGCATGATTGTCGAACCAAATCAAGAAATTTCGTTTAACCAAATTACAGGTTCACGAAACCAAGAAAATGGCTATCAAAAAGCCAACATAATTCAAAATGGTGTCTTTGTTGAAGGCAGTGGTGGGGGAGTTTGTCAAGCGTCAACCACACTTTACAACGCTCTTGTTTTAAGTGATGTTGAAATAGAGGAAGTTCATCATCATTCCCTGCCAGTTTCTTATGTTCCACTTTCGTCTGATGCTATGGTTAGTGAAGGCTTTGCTGATTTGGTGTTTAAAAACACAACCGATACGCCACTTTATATCAAAACAATTTGCAATGATACTCTCGCCAAAGTTGAAATTTATGGTGCAAGTTTAGGGCAAGGTCAAACAAGAAAGGTGCGAAGTGAACTTGTCAAAATAATTCCACATAACGGAGATAAAATTATACAAGATACAAACGGCGAATATGCTTCTCAAATTTTATATAAAGGTGAGTATGTTCGTGTTAAATATCCAAAAGAAGGTTATGAAACTAAAGCATATTTGCAATATCTTGAAAATGGAGAGGTTGTCAAAGAAAAAGAAATTCGTCATGACTTTTATTGGCCACAAGATGGAGTTGTTGTTGAAGGGAAATATGATATCGGGAATGGCATGACTCTTCCTGAAAGTGATGTTAAATTAATTCCTGCACAAAATGTTACAGAAACTCACTTTGAAAATATTAAAAACAAATTTAAAAAGACCTATCCCAACGCTTTTGAAGCATAAAAGAAAAAAATAAAAACACAATAACACTATGACCGATAAATTAACAACTAAAAAGAAAGTTTTGCATATTTTGATAGTTCTCTTTTGCCTAGCTTTCTTTTTTGGTGGAATTTATCTAATTCTCACTTTGACAGGCTTAATCGAATATGTAAACAGCGTTGAAAAAATCAAATCTTTAATTTTAAACATGGGATTTTATGGAAGGAGCATTTTTGTGCTTTTACAATTTTTGCAAGTAACTTTTCTTCCGCTTCCAGCGTCAATGGTGGTCATTGCCGGAACTTTAGTTTATGGGCCACTCGAGGCATCATTATTGTCACTTTCAGGCATACTTTTAGGCTCAACACTTGCCTTTTATTTGGGCAAAACTTTCGGCAAAAAATTGGTTATCTTTATGGCAGGCAGGGAAAGTTGTGACAAATGGGTGAGATTTTTGGATAATGGGAAATATAGTTATGTGATTATGATGCTTTTGCCATTCTTTCCAGATGATGTTTTATGTTTGGTTGCAGGCGTGACAAACATGAGTTGGATGTTTTTTATTGTAACTCAATTTTTAACGCGACCTGTAGGAATAATCACAACAGCATATTTTTCAAGTGGCGAAATAATTCCATATCACGGCTGGGGACTGGCAGTATGGGGGATAATAATTGTTGCAACAATAGCTTTAATTATTTTGACAACAAAATATAAAAACAAAATAGAAAAATTTATTTCAAAAACCTTTAGAAAGAAAAAAGAAGATAAAAAATTATCTTCTTAAAACTTTTTGAAAGTTAGATTCTCAAATTTAAATTTATCATCATTAAGAAATTCACTAGCAGTCATGCCGAAAGCATTGGCAATAAGAATTATAGATGATAATTTTATGTCTTGATTTCTGCAAGATAACATGCCTTGAATAGTGTTGGGCGTTAAACCTGTCTTACGAGATAATTTATATGAACTCCAATCAAACTTATTTAAGTAAAAATTTAATTTTTCTGCTATAACTTTATTTAATTCCATATTGGCAACCTCCTATAATTGCATTATATAAATTGCCTAATTAAAAATAAATTATTACAATTATGCAATTATTATTGCATAATTGTAATATGTGTGATATAATACAAACATGGAAAATTCGTTAAAGGCTTGTTTTATAGAATGGAGATTTGGATTGCCACAAGTAATGCTATCGATTTTAAAAAAAGAATTGCAAGATTTAATAATGTATAGAAATGTTGCAATTTTTTATTGTGGAGAATATGGTGAATTTGATAAACAAGTTATTATTGTATTAAACGAATTAAAAAAGGTATTTAGATACATAAAAATAATAAAAATAAAAGACGAAACCA
>CAMUGK010000008.1 GCA_947088415.1 uncultured Bacillota bacterium
GGTAAACAACATTTTTGTAAACTATGTGATTGTCTTTACTTTGATCCTTTTGCTTTTCTTCTCACAAGGGATCTTCACACTGAAGACGATTTCAATAAAATACAAAAAGACGATTATGAGTTTCTTGATTTGTTTAAATATACTTCAAGCAATATTGAAGATGAAGTTGAAATTGAAATTAATTTTGATTCAATTTTTGATAAATATACCAAAGACTTGTTTCCTTATAATTTTCCACTAAACGCTCCTATGTCGGCGGCAATAAAAGGAAGTGGAACAGCCCAAAGAGCAATAAAGTATCAGTAATTACACAAATTGTAAAAAATAAAAAAGAACCTAAAACTTTGGTTCGTTTTAGGTTCTACTTGGTTGCGGGAGTAGGATTTGAACCTACGACCTTCGGGTTATGAGCCCGACGAGCTTCCGAGCTGCTCTATCCCGCGACATTTAATACTTTGATATTATAACCCTCAAATAAGGTTTTGTCAACAGTTTTTTGTAAACAATTTTAAATATATGTAACATTTTGTTATTTATTACTAAAAAAGTTGGCGATGTTTGAGAAAAATGATATAATTTACTTAAGGAGAAAAATTATGTTTAAAGATAAAGTTGTTTTAATTACGGGTGCAAGTCGTGGAATTGGAAGGGCAACAGCACTTGAATTTGGTCGTCAAGGTGCTACTGTTGTTGTTAATTATAACCACAGCAAGAAGGAAGCAGATAAAGTTGTTAAGGAGATAAATGCGATTGGGGGAGTTGGTTTCGCTATTCAAGCAGATATTTCAAAATATGAAAATCTTAAACCTATGGTGGACAAGATTGTCAAAAAATTTGGACACATAGATGTATTAGTGAACAACGCAGGAATAGTTTTTGACCGCGAGTTTGAAGATATAAAGTATGAAGAAGTTTTAGAGGTATTTAAAACCAACGATATAGCACCTTTGTTTTTATCTAAACTTGTTGCTCCAATTATGGTCAAAAATGGCTATGGCAAAATTGTCAATGTGAGTTCAACTAGTGGCATGAAAGATTTTTGTCCGGGAACAGCAGATTATTGCATGTCTAAACTTGCATTACAGTCTTTGACAAAAGATTTGTCAATGCAGTTTGCAAATAACGGAATAAATGTTAACGCGGTTGCTCCTAGCTGGGTAGATACTGATATGAATGGCGATTTACCAAAAGAGTATTTAGACGAAGAAATGGAAAAGTATCACATTAAAAGACTTGCTAAAGCAGAAGAAATTGCAAATGCAATCGTTTTCTTGGCGAGTGATAAAGCAAGTTATATAACAGGGCATATTCTTGTTGTAGACGGAGGACATTGTTAAAAAAACTAGCAGAAGCTAGTTTTTTTGTATTTAAATAAAATAAATCGAACAAGTTATAACAATCAACCCTAAAATGTAAAGTGCATTGGTGATTATCTTTAAAATTTTGTTCTGGGTTGGTTTGAAAAGGTTGATTGTAATTCCAATGCTTGAGAATATCATTCCTAATAGATAGAAAACTCCGACTAAAATATTTGTGCCCAATAAAGTCATTGCAAAACCTTGGCTTAAAGTTAAGCCTAAAAAGCCAAGAAGTATGCTTTCAGAGATAAGTTCATGCAATCCTTTTTTATGTCTTGTAAGACCAAATTCCAAACAAATCAAACCGCCACATATGAATAATCCTGCAAGGAATGTGAAAAGATTGAGACCACCAAAGATTATTCCAGCGACAAAAAGGCAAATAAAGCCAAGTGCTTGACAAATATTTTTAACATAGAAGTAAGCAGTGTTATTTTCTTTGTCTTGATTATCTAACGCTTCATGACAAAGTAAAAAGATAAGTGCAAGAATAATAAAAATTGAATAACCACCAATTGTAGAAGTCAGGTTTGCAGTTACAACCGCAAGAAGACAACAAGAAAGTAAAGCAGAAAGACGTGCTGCTTTGATTAAAATATTTTCTTTGTTTGAATAAATGCTATAAATAGTGCCAGTAGCAAGACAAACAATAAGTAAGCAAGTAAACGCGACTAATAACATAAATCTATTTTAACACAAAAAACAAAATAATAAAAATAAAAAACCACAATTTTGTGGTTTTTTAATGAATTTATTTCAGTCGTGCAACATCTGGTTGTTTAAATCCGTCTTTAAGTGAAATAGTAGAGTTGAAAATATAGTTATCTTGAGTGCTATCTTTATCCATGCAGTAATAACCTTTTCTCATAAATTGGAATTTATCTTCCACTTTAGCCGTTTTTAAAAAGTTTTCGGCGTAAGCCACACTTTCTGTCAGTGAATTAGGCTCTAAAATATCTTCAATAGCCACTCCGTCTGCAAGTGCTTTTGCAGGAAAAGGGTATTCGGCTTTTACAAGGTTCTTAATTTCTCTAATTGTGATAGGGAAGTAATTATCAGCAGAAACAAAATGAATAGTTCCTTTACATTTAACTCCGCTTGTGTCGTTGCCAGACTTGCTGTCTTCAAGATATTCGCATTCAAGGTGGTCTATTTCGCCATTGTCCTTGAATATAACTTTATTGCAGCGAATGATATATGCACCTTTAAGTCGAACAATGCCACCTTCAATCAATCGATTATATTTTGGTGGCGGATTGAGTGAAAAGTCATCTTGTTCAATAAAAATTTCTTTTGAAAATCTTGAAATATGCTTTCCAGCATTTTCATCATTAGGATTGTTTTCAATTTCAATATCTTCGCCTTGACCAGTGTAGTTTGTAATAACAACTTTTAATGGGTTTAAAACAACCATTGCTCTTGTTGCAATTTTATTAAGGTCTTCACGAACATAATATTCCAAAGCAGAATAAGGCACAGTCACTTCAATCGTGCTTCCCCAACCAACAGAACGAACAAAATCTTTAACCGCCTTGGCAGTGTAACCTCTTCTTCTAATTCCAACAAGGGTAGGAAATCTTGGGTCGTCCCAACCATTTACAAGACCGCTGTTTACAACTTGTTTAAGCCAACGTTTTCCAGTCAAAACGTTTTCTATTGTTAGTCGAGAAAATTCTCTTTGTTTAGGTGCAAAAGGCTTGCCCCAACCATGTTCAACAAACCATTCATAAACAATTCGGTGGTCTTGGAAACCCTTGTCACATAAAGAATAGGTTGTTCCTTCAAGACAGTCTTCCATAGGATGAACAAAGTCATATTGAGGCCAAATGCACCACTTGTCGCCAACGCGATAGTGATGTTGTCTTGCAATCTTGTACATAATAGGGTCACGCATATTGATGTTAGGGTGGCTCATGTCAATCTTAGCACGCAAGGTCTTGCTTCCGTCAGGATATTTTCCGTCACGCATTTCACGAAAAAGTTTTAAGTTTTCCTCAGGCGTTCTGTTGCGATAAGGGCTGTTTTTGCCTGGCTCTGTTAAAGTCCCACGATAAGAAGCAACTTCTTCGGCAGAAAGTTCACAAACATATGCGTCGCCATTCATTATCATTTTTTCGGCAATATCATAAATTTTGTCAAAATAACTTTCACTTGCATAAACAAGAGCCTCTGGCTTAAATCCAAGCCATTCGAGGTCAGCCAAATAACTGTCAGCAAACTCACCATCCTCCTTTGTAGGGTTAGAATCGTCCATACGAAGATAAGTTTTTCCGCCAAATTTTTGAGCAGTTTCAAAATTGATAGTCCAAGCCTTAACATGCCCAATATACCAGTAACCGCTTGGCTCTGGTGGACAACGAGTTATAACCTGTTTGCTTCGACCAGACTTTAAATCTGCGATAATTTCTTCTTCCAAATCGTTTTCTGGAATTATGTTGTTTAAATCCATATTTTCTCCTTTATTTAAATACTTTTCTTTTAAGTTCACAGACAATAGGGTAACTATTTAATTCTTTTATTGGAACATTGTAACGAGTTGACAATTCTTCAAGTCTTCCGTCAAGTGTGACGATGTTGCCACTGCTGTCAACCCTCATATCTGCCCAATTTAAAAGGTCAAGAACTCTGCTTTGATAAGGGCAGTTTGCAACGCCATGATAATAAACTTTATAGCCTTGATTTTTAAGTATTTCTCCACCAACTTGCTCATGATTGCAATAGTCCTTTTCTTCAAGAAAAGCATAACCAATATCATGCAATAGACCAAGAACGAATAGTTCTTCAATTTCTTCTTGTGGCATATTTTCTTTTTCCGCGTAATCTTTTAAAAATCCTGCAACTCCAAAAATATGTTTCTTTCTATCTTCTGAAATCATAAAAGCTCCTTTATACAATTTTTTTATCTTCTTCTTTTAAGAATGAAAGTTTGTTTTTTATTCTTGTTAGAGCATTGTCAATTGTCTTTTTGTTAACTTGCCCTAAGTTTGATATTTCGTTATAACTAAATCCGCGAAGATAAAGCGTTAATATTCTTCGCTCTAATGAAGAAAGATTTTCTTTTATGGTTTTATTTAATTCTTTTGCATTTTCTTGTGCAATAAGTTTATCATCTGGAGTAGGTAGGTTGCTTATTAAAAGTATTTTGCCTTTTTCGTGTTCTTCATCGCCAAGGTCTTCCAAGATTGGCAGGGCAGTTGAAAGAATTTTGTTTTTCTCACTGCTTGCTTTTTTGACTTGGTTTTGAATTTGATGTCTTATGCAAACATTTGCAAAGGTTTTGAAAGATGCCTTTTTGTCTGGCGTATAAGAACGGATTGCTTTATACAAGCCAATCATGCCTTCTTGCACAATATCTTCGATGTCGCCACCGATAAGAAAATAACTTCTTGCAATGGCATTGACAAGGTTTTTGTATCTTCCAAAAAGAAGGTTAATTGCATCTTCATCCAAGTTTTTTGCTAAAAAGACGAGTTGTTCATCGGACAAATCTTGCAACCCTTTTTCTTGTATTATCATGGTGACCTCCTTTTAAGTGCCATTGGCACTAATTACATTTAATAATAATTTCTAAAACCCTTTCCTTTTTTAAGTTTAACACCAAGCCGAGTTAATGCATCACTAAGGTGCTCGTTTTTATGAATATACGCCTTTTCATATTTGCAGTTTGCTGTTAAATCGTGGAATTTTGAGAAATCATTTTTGCGATCTTCAATAAAACTTTGGGGATTTCCACGTTTTCTATATATTTCTAAAACTTCATCAAGCCTGTTGCGATCGGGGATTGCAAATATCACTCTTATCCCCCCCCCGACGAGAGTTTATCTAAAATTGGGAAAATCGATGTTGCCATTGGGACAAGCGTAACATCGCACGTTTCTATGACTTCTTCCATATATTTAAAAAAGTTTTCTGGCCATTCTGGTCTAACAGATTTTTGTTTGCAACCTTTAAGTTTTTCCATTGGCAAATTTTTATTTTCGCCATAATCCCAACGAAAGTGCTGAAATTCCAAATCGCTGACATTTTTGTAGTTGTCGGCGATGTAGGTCTTGCCAGAGCCGGGGTAGGCAAGAACTAAAACTTTATCTTTCATAATTTCTCCTTTAAGTTACTCACAGGCTAAGCCTGTCTTTGTCTTAAAATTTCAAAGATAACAATTCCGCAGGCTACTGATGCATTAAGCGAATTGACTTTGCCTTGAAGTGGCAGGGTAAGAACTCCGTCGGCATAAGTGCGAAGTGATTGCTTTACGCCGTTTCCTTCACTTCCAATTATAACCGCAATTCCGCGATTGTCAAGTTTTTGTTTGTAAATGATTTCACCACCAGTTTCGGCAACATAAACCCAAACATCATTTTTGCGAAGCAAGTCAATTGCTTCTTTAAGATTTGTCACTTTTGCAATTGGCATATTTGCAATTGCACCCGTGCTTGTGCGGATGACGGTTTCATTTATTTGACATGCTCGATTTTTAGGAATAATAATCCCATGAATGCCAGCACATTCGCAGGAACGAATGATAGCACCAAAATTGTGTGGGTCTTCAATTCCATCAAGTAAAACAATAAATGGTTGCTGGTCTTTGTTTTTTGCGTTTTCTAAAATATCTTCAACTGAAGAATAGACAAATTCCACCGCTTCTGCGATAAAACCTTGCGCATGACCTGTTTGAGATTTTTTATCTAAAAGGTTTTTAGGCAAAAACTCAACTTTAATCTTTTTTTGAAAAGCAAGATTGATAAGTTCATCTTTTCTTCCTTGCAGATTTTTGTCAACCATAAGTTTATTAATAGTAATTTCGCTGTTTAATGCTTCTCTAACTGCATTTTTACCTTCAATTAACATTTTTCCTCCTTACAAGACAATTCCAAAATTTCTTGCAAACGTTTTTCTCCGCCTTTTAAATATAGATAGCCGACAAGTGCTTCAAAGGCGGTTGCATAAGAATAATCGGCACTTGTAGCATTTTTTGCGGTGTGTTTTGGTTTGGCATTTCTTGCTCTTCGCACAATATCAGCCTCTTCTTTTGTCAGAATGGGCATAATGCCCTTTAAGGTTTGTGCTTGAGATGACGCTTTACAAACTTTCGCCGAGTTTGTGCTTATTTTTCCGATTTTGGCATTTAAATTATTGAGAAAATATTCTCTAACAAACAAGGTATGAACGCTGTCACCCAAAAAGGCTAGCGGAAGTATGTTTCCACTAGTAAGTATTTTTTGAAGTGTAGTTTCTTTTTGACTTTTTTGCATAATTACCCTTTAGTTTATTCAAAAGATCCTTCGACTTTCGCGTCCCGCTGTCATATTGGTGAGCCGACCAAAGGGAGCCCTGAGCGTAGTCGAAGGGTTTGGTCGAAAATCTCGGGACGCTTTCGCTCAGGATGACATAGAGGTTTTTAAAAAAGGAAATAAGTTATTTTAACAATCGCAGTTAACATGCAATGTTTACAAGATTGTTAAAATCAGTTTTCTTTTGGTTACTTTTCTTGCAAGAAAAGTAACACAAAAAATCAAACATTAAAGCGGAAGACGATGATGTCGCCGTCTTGAACGACGTATTCCTTGCCTTCCATTCGCACTTTGCCATTTTCGCGTGCTTTAAGATAAGAGCCAGCAGTAATAAGATCATCGTAAGATACAATTTCGGCTTTGATAAACCCTTTTTCAAAATCGGTGTGAATTTTGCCAGCAGCAGCGGGAGCCTTTGTGCCTTTGACAATCGTCCAAGCCCTAACTTCCTTTTCGCCAGCAGTCAAGAAAGACATAAGCCCAAGTAGGTCATAACTTGCCGTAACAAGTTTTTCAAGACCACTTTCTTTTATGCCTAATTCTTCTTTGAATAAGGCTCGCTCTTCCTTGTCGAGTCCAGTCAATTCTTCTTCAATTCTCGCACAAAGGGTTATAACCTTGGCATTTTCTTTTAAAGCGTAGTTTTTAACTTGTTTAACATATTCGTTGTCTTGACCTGAAAGGTCATCTTCGCCAACATTGGCAACATAAATGACTGGCTTTGATGTGAGAAGTTGAAGACCTTTTAAATTTTTTTGTTCGTCTTCGTTTAATTCTAACACTCTTATCATAACATTGTTTTCAAGAGCGTTTTTTAATTTTTCTAATAAGCCAACACCTGCAATTAAAGATTTGTCGCCAGTCTTGGCAAGCTTGGCGTCACGCTCATACTTTTTGGTTATAACTTCAAGGTCTGCAAGGGCGAGTTCTAAGTTAATAACTTCAATATCTCGAACAGGGTCAACACAGCCAGAAACGTGGATTATGTTAGAGTCGTCAAAACAACGCACAACATGCACTATGGCATCAACTTCACGAATATGACTTAAAAATTTATTGCCAAGCCCTTCGCCATGACTTGCACCAGCAACTAAGCCTGCAATATCTACAAATTCAATAGATGCAGGAATGATTTTTTGGGTATTATAAAACTTAGCCAAAACTTCAAGTCTTGGGTCTGGAACATCTACAATTCCAACATTAGGCTCAATGGTGCAAAAAGGGTAGTTTGCAGATTCTGCCCCTGCTTCAGTGATTGCATTAAATAAAGTGCTTTTTCCAACATTAGGAAGTCCAACAACTCCGATTTTCATAATTTAAAGTCCTTTTATTTATTAAGTATATTGATAATATTATAATAGCACACACGTGTGTGTTTTTAAAACGATTTAAAGCACCAAAATAAGATTTTTGGTGCTTTAATGGTTTTATTTTAAATTTTTATGCACTAGGTCCAGCATTTTGGTCTGAACTTCTAGGTGCAGGGGAAGAAAATTCTTGAGAAAGGTTAGGGGCAAATTCTCTTACACCAGCATTGTTTGCGAGTTGGTCAGCACTTCGTCTTGCCGATACAGCATCTTTAGCACGACCAAATTTTCTGCGATTAGTCGCCATAGTTTGATTGCTTGCAGGGCTTCTGCTTGCTTTCTTATCTTTCTTTGCAGCCTTTTCTTTCTTCTTTTTAAGTTTTTCCAACTTTTTCTTTTCTTTCTTCTTGATAAGACGTAAAGCACGCTCTTTCATTCTCTTGAAATCTGTCAAGTCAAATTGTTTTTCTTTAATCATTCTTTCAAGGTCTTGCCAAGAAATCTTTTTGCCATTTTTGTCGACTAAAAGTTTGTTGATATCTCTTCCAAGAACAGCTTGAAGTGAAGATTTAAGGGCGTTTACTTGTTTAATTATTTCATCTGCAGTCTTGTTTGCAGGATTGCCAGTAAAAGCACCAAGTTTTTTAAACTCATTTGCAGTTTTAGAAATTTTTCCAAAGAATTCATTGGTTTTGTTGTAAGTTTTATTAAGTCTACGCTCTGCAATTGTAAGTCTTGGCTGTTCACTTTCGTCAACGCTTTCCTCTTCTTCACCGCGTCTTCTTCTATTAAATGAATGCTGAGTTTGCTTTCTTCCAGCAACTTGTTCATGCTTTTTAAGTTGCTGTTTAGACCTTTCAAGCCTTGCCTTTTGCATTTTTTTGAGTTTCGCCTTAAGTTCGTTAAGCTTGTCATTTGTATTTACAAACTTAATATTAAATTCAGAGCCACAAAGAATTGAATTAAATACATTTTTAATGTCAGTTTCATTTTCTAACACTGCATGAGTGCAATCTGAAAGAGAAAGTTCTTCTTTTGCATAATTAAGCAAAGTGTCAAGCACCTTTTGTGTTTGAGTTTTCTTATCATATTTAGAATTTTGAATGCTAGATATATTTTTTATTACATATTCAATTTGAGTGGCATTAAGATTATATCCTTCAAGCAAATTGTGCATTGAAAGTAAATTGTCTCTTATTTCTGCTTTTGTAGGTATTTCTTGCAATTTTTTGTGACTGTCTTTTTCGGCAGTTTCATCAAAATGTTTTTTCTCAAAATCTGAAACAAGTTTTTGTGCATAATCGCCAGAATTGATGTTATTTATGAGAGTCTTTAGTTCAGCTTTTGCTGCCACAACTTTTTTTGGATCTGCTCCAATTAAGTTTTGAAAATATCTTTCAATATCTCCTTGGTCATCAGTCATCAGTTTAGCAAGTTTTTCTTCTATTTCTATATTTTGATCATTATTCTCGAAAAACTTTTTATAAAGAGTGTTTATAGCGAGTGTTTGTTCACTTACAACAAGTTGCTGTCTTGTTTCTTCTAAACTTAAACATTTTAGTGGCCATTGAGGATTTATAACCGCTTGAATTTTTTTTCTTAAATCATCAGAAATTTTAGGGCTATCTTGTAATGATTTGAAAAGATCAGTTAAACTGTTTTTGCTAACTTCCCCACCAGTTGTTAATGTTAGAATACCGGCGGAAGCCCCAACCATAATTATTTCGTTAGCAAGAAGCTTTTGTAATTCTTCATTTTGCAAAAGTTGTCTTTCAGAATCTAAACGGGCACTATATGTTGATGGAGAAATTCCGTTAACAGAGTCCCATTTATGTGAAATTAGTGTTTTGCCTTCACTCATTAAAAGTTTATCTAATAATGGGGTATCTGTTTGAACTTCACTAAAAAGTTTTCCATTTCGTTTTAAATCTTCTGCTTTAATAGCCCAAAGCATTTCTCCAGTTGCATTTGCAATTTGGTCAGAATTTTTGATTTGACTTTCGTCAAACTTTTTATTGTGACTATCATTTGCAATATCTTGGATTGAAGAGACTAAATCAATTGCCTGAAAATAGTTTTCATTATATAATTTTTGCTTCTTTCCAATAAGTTCGGATGCCTTTAATGCTCTAGGAATATCTTGTTCCATAACTTTTTGTATTTTTTCAACACTTTCAGGTGAGATTTTATCAAAAAATTCTTCAATTTGTGCCTGAGTTAAATCTTTTCGGAATAAAAATCTTCTTGCAAGGTCGGCTGAATGTTCTTCAACAAATTTTTCAAGGTCAACGCCTTTTTGACCGATAATGCGGTCAAAAGCTCTGCCAGAACATTCTTCAAGCATATCTCCAACTTGGTTGTGAAGATTTTGCTTTTTAATAGTTAAAGAATTATAAGTATAAAGAGAATTAGTTGCAAGACCAACAAGTCCTTGCCAACCCATTTCTTTCAATTCATGACTTTCAGGGTCTTCAACTTGAACAGGTGCAAAAACGCGTTCTCTTGCTGAGGCAAGTTCATCCATTGTTGCATTATTTTTAACAAAACCATAATCTTGTAAAAACTTTTCTTGAATTTTTGTTATTTCTTCAGATGACTTGCCTTGACAATTTGAAGTCAATTCTTGCAAACCATAAAGCATTTTTTCGCGTTTGTCTAAAAGAAGTTCAGTCCAAAATAGATTTGATGTATTTTGTTTTGCCCAATCACTTGTCCCTGCAGTTTGTTCATTTAAAAGTCTTTGAATTAAAATTCCATTTGGGCTTTGTGCAAATTCTGGCGATAAAACTTGGGCTTCAAGTTCTTTTAGGTTGTCGCTGACATTGCCATATTCGGTTTCTTTTTCCCAGAATTTTTTAGCTTCGTTTTCGGCTTCTTGTTGATTTTTTGCAAGTCCATTTACATAATCCACAGCAAGCTGATTGAGTGGACTTCCGTTAATCTCTGGCACTTTTACTGCAAGAACTTGTGATCCAACAAAAGTTACTGCTGCCAAAGTCCCCAAAATTGGGGCAAGGAAAGGGAATGCAAAAGCCAAAACTGCCAACAGCAAGGAGATTGCAACCCCACCATAACGAATAGCATCTTCATTAAGTTTTACAGGCTTCTTCTTAACAGCATGGGTAGGTGGGTCTTGATAAGGATTTTTCCTTGGAGCTCTTCCTGGTTTTCCATCTGGTTTTTCAGGAGGTTTGTCAGGTGGGGGAGGTGGAGGGGGAAATTCATCTCCTTTTTCCTTGTCAATATTGGCAGAAATAGTTGTATTGCCAACGCCAGGGGTAAGTGCATTAATTCTTATATTTGTGGTGGTGGCATTTTGAAAAGGAATTTGCTCTCCGTTTGAAGCGATTATTCCTTGTGAATCCTTGCTGTTAGGGAAAGGATTTAATTTCGTAAATTCTTGAATTGCTTTTATAAATTCTGCTTTTGGTTGCTTGTCTTCTTTAGGTATTTGCAAGTAACGTATATCCTCTTTTTGATTTCCTGTTTTATTGCTAGAGTTGGAAAGAGCAACAAAAAACTCGTTATCTTTTTGAATTAAATTGATTGCTTTAAAAGATTTAAAGCCATTGCCAGTAAGCACGGATACTGTGTTATTTTTGGTATTTTTAGCTAAATAATAAAATTGTTGTTCGCCATCTTCCACACCAGCAGGCACTGCAATAAATTGATATTTTGGGTCGAATTTATGCTCAGGATTTGGGAAAAGCATCTTAATCTTAGGATCAGAAGAAAGATATTTGTCTATTTTGTAAGCCCCGGTTTTTTCGTCATGTTGAATTCCTGCCCTTTTTATATTACGGAAAAATAAATCTAAAAATTGTGGAGAAATATTTGAAATACGATCGGGTGTTTTTACAAGTGGATTGTTTTTGTCAAGCATTGCAAGAAAAAGTGCAGGGGACATTTCGGCATCTACTATGTCTTCCTGCTTTACATTGTCTAATGTTGCACGTTTAATGACTTCTTGTTCGTCATTTTTGATGATAATTCCGAGTGGGTCAATAATGCAGGTATATTCAACTCCTTGACTATTTGTGATGGTCATTTCAAAAGAGCCACCTGTGTGACTTTCGCCTTTTGCGGTTGCGTCTTTTGTGTAAACGTCAATATGTTCAGCTTCAGGGGGCTTGATTGGCAAAGTAAAATAGCCAAGGCCGTTGCCTTCATGGAAGCAGTCAGGGAAAAGTTGTTTTAATTTTTCAGTATTTTGGGCTCCCAAATAATTGGCGGACAGCATAACTCTATCATTGAATACTGTGGCAATCTCCCCTTTGTTTGTTGAAAAGGAAGCCAAGATTTCTTGTTTTTGTTTAACATCTTCACCATCGAAATTTGTCACACCACGCATTGAAACTTGATGCTCAAGCTTTGGCATTTTTTTAGCGTCTGCAGGCTTAAGATTTTTGTCATATTTTAATTTTATTTGGTTTTTAAAAGTTTTTGTTGTAGCCATTCTCGTTCTCCTAAAATCTTTATAAATATATATTATCATTAAATGAGTCTAAAGTCAAGAATAAGAAAAATAAAATTCGGCAAAAATTTGATTAATGATATCGCGTAAACTGTCGACGATATTTAGCGAAAGTAAGAGAAAAAACAAGAAATTTGTCGAAATAGGTTTATCTTTTTACGAATAATCCATAAAAAACTTTGATTTTTTGAAATTTCATGTTAAAATAGAGTAAATTTTTATTGTTCAGGAGAATTTATGGGACTTTTTGTTAGTGAGAATAAAACTCAAGTTAAAAAATTAAAAAAAATAGCTGACAAAGTTATTGCATTGGAAGAAAAATATAAAAGTTTTTCTAATGAACAACTTAAAGCTTGCACTCAAGAGTTTAAAGACAGATTAAATGTAGGCGAGTCTTTAAATGACATTTTGCCAGAAGCATTTGCTGTTGCAAGAGAAGCGTCTTGGCGTGTTTTAAACATGCGTCATTTTTATGTTCAAATTTTAGGCGGGATTGCACTTCATCAAGGGCGTATTGCCGAAATGGCTACTGGTGAAGGTAAAACTTTGGTGGCAACACTTCCTGCATATTTGAATGCTCTTTCTGGCAAAGGTGTTCATGTTGTAACTGTCAATGAATATCTTGCAAAACGTGATGCCGAATGGATGGGCAAAGTTTTTAGATTTTTAGGGTTAACTGTTGGCGTAACACTCAACCAAATGAATGAAAATCAAAAGAAAAAGGCATATTTATGTGATATTACTTATTGCACAAACAATGAGCTTGGCTTTGATTATCTTCGTGACAACATGGTTACAAACAAAAATGCTCGAGTTCAACGTGGTCTTAATTTTGCAATTGTCGATGAAGTCGACAGCATTTTGATTGATGAAGCAAGAACACCTCTTATTATTTCTGGTCGTGGCAATAAATCTAGTGACGGCTATATTTCTGCACAAAAATTTGCTAAAACAATAAAGAAAGACCAAGACATTGAAATTGATGAAAAAACAAAACAAATAAATCTTACCGAAAGTGGTGTTGAAAAGGCTGAAAGATTTTTCCACCTTGACAACTTGTCAGACATTGAAAATATTGAACTTAACCATTACATCAACAACGCATTAAAAGCCAATTTCACTATGCATCGTAATGACAATTATATCGTTACAAAAGAAGGTGAAGTTATGATTGTTGATGAATTCACTGGTCGTGTAATGCCAGGGAGACGTTTCAACGCAGGGCTTCATCAGGCAATTGAAGCCAAAGAAGGCGTGCAAATAAAAGATGAAAATCAAACACTAGCAACAATAACTTTCCAAAATTTCTTTAGACTTTACAACAAGCTTTCAGGAATGACAGGAACTGCCAAAACCGAAGAAGGCGAATTTAGGTCAATTTATAACCTAGACGTTGTAACAATTCCATCAAACAAACCTAAACTTAGAGTTGACGAAGCAGATATTGTTTATGTGACAGAACAAGGCAAAATTAAAGCAATTATTGAAGAAATTAAAGCTTGTCAAGAAAAAGGACAACCAGTTTTAGTTGGCACAACTACGATAGATAAAAGTGAACTTATTTCAAAAGCACTTAAAATGGCGGGTGTTAAACACGTGGTTTTGAATGCTAAAAACCATGAAAAAGAAAGTGAAATTGTCGCTCAAGCTGGCAAAAAAGGCGTTGTCACAATTGCTACAAACATGGCAGGTCGTGGAACAGATATTCTTTTAGGCGGCAACCCAGAATTTATGGCCAAAAAGAAGATGACTGACTTAGGTTTTTCTGAAGAAGAAATTTCTTATGCCACCGCTTTTAATGAAGTTGATGACGAAAAATTAAACCAAGCAAGAGAAAAATTTACTTCACTTTATAATAAATTCAAAGAAGAAACAGATAAAGAAAAAGAAGAAGTTAAAGCCTTAGGTGGACTTCACATTGTTGGCACTGAATGTCATGAAAGTCGTCGTATTGACAACCAGCTTCGTGGTCGTGCAGGACGTCAAGGTGACCCCGGTTCAAGTGTATTTTTCCTTTCTTTTGAAGATGATCTTATAAGAAGATTTGGTGGAGATTGGTTCAAAAAAATGGCAGTTATGCTTAGACTTGATGATACAACACCTATTCAACTTAAAATTTTGTCAAAACGTATTGAAGGTGCTCAAAAGAAAATTGAACTTCAAAACTTTGGCATAAGAAAAACAGTTTTAAAATTTGACGATGTGTTAAATAAACAGCGTGAAATAATTTATAATGAACGCAATAAAGTTTTGGATGGCGAGCCTGTTCATGACCAAATTTTAGCAATGTTCCCAGAACAAGTAAGTAAACTTTGCTATCGTGACCTTAACGATGACAAGCCATATTACGAATGGGATTTAGAAAAACTTAATCAAGACCTTGAAAAAGGCTTCTTTGAAAAAGACAGCAAGCCAGTAACAGAAGAGTTTGTTGAAGAATGTGATGTTCAGGATGTTACAGAAAAAGTGACAGACCTTGTGCTTAAAAGATATGATGACAGAATGCAAGAAGCCAAGGAATATGGTTATGATTTTGGTGAACTTGAAAGATTTATTCTTCTCAAAATGGTTGATATGAATTGGATGAGCCATATCGAAGATATGCAAATCATGAAAAACGAGATTTTTGCACGTGGCTTTGGCAATCAAGACCCAGTTCTTGCATATAAAAAAGACGCATCAGAAATGTTTGAAAATATGATTGATAAAATTAGAAATTTGACATGCCTTTTCCTTTTAAACACTCATATTGAACGCCCTGAACCAGTTCAACAAATGCCAGAGCAACCTCATTATACAGTTGTTATGACGGGTAAAGAACTAACTCCAGAAGAAAGGGCTGAAGCGGACAAAAAGAAAACTAAACCAGTTGTTCAACAAACAGTTGTAAATTCCGAAAAGAAAATAAATCGCAACGACCCATGCCCATGCGGAAGTGGAAAAAAATACAAAAATTGCTGTGGAAAAGAATAATAAAAAAAGCGGGTTTTAACCTGCTTTTTATTGTTCATCGTTTTCACTATGTTGTTCATCGTTTAATATTGAATTGCAAACCTTTGCAAGATTGTATGTTTGATAATAAATGTCATTAAAATTGTCGGAAAGATTTTGAATATCTTTAGGGTCGCGTGTGAAAGTAAAATACAAACGCCCTTCTTCTTTTTTAGTATCAGACAATCTATTGTCTTGATCAAGAATTTCACAACCTTTTTCGTAAGTGTCTTTAATTGTTCCTAAAATTGTTTCATATCGTGCTTTAATTTTTGTTATAGCATCTTTTTTCTCTTGTTTTTCTTGAATTTCCACACATCTATAAAATAAATTGTTAAAAAGGCGAGGATTATTATTAGTAGATAAAATTGCCTTGTTTTTCAATTCTAATATGTCGTTATAAAGTTCACAAAGCCTTTCACCAGCATCCAAAAGTTTTATTTCAAGTGGCAAAAGTTCTTTAGTCATAATTACTCTTCCCTTTGTTCTTTTTTGAGTTTTAAAATCCATATTTTCCTCCAAAATTTAAAAATAATATAACATAAATACTGCTTTTTGTCAATATCCAAAATAAAATCCTTATAATAAAATTTAATAAAATAATGCTTGACAATATTTATTATATATGTTAAGATAATCATGCAGTAGTCGTTCTGCTTTTCTTTGTTTTTCTAATAAAAGAAAAACCAATAGTCCAAAAAGGAGGTCAGATATGAATAAATATGAAGTTCTTTATATCATTTCTGCTGACGTGCCAGAAGAAAAACGTGAAGAGTTAATCAAAAAATTCTCTTCTTATGTTGAATCTAAAGGTGGCACTGTTAACGGAGTTGATAAATGGGGCATGAAAAAACTTGCTTATGAAATTAATTTCAAAAGTGAAGGATTTTATGTTCTTATGAATTTTGAACTTGCTGGAACTGAGGTTGACGGTCTCAAAAAACTTATGACAATCAATGAATCAGTTGTTCGTGTTCAAATTGTTCGCAAAGCGGCTTAGTCGCGGTTTGTCTTAGTAGTTTCTACAAAAAACAAATTATATCTGGTCAAGCAAGTCTAACGCTTGGCGAATGTCATCAAAGTGACAGAAAATTTATGTAGTATTCGTTCTACTAGGAACACAAAGGAGAGAGTGTTTTTAGAATGCTCTATAAAGGAGAATAAAAATGAATAAAGTTATATTAATCGGAAATTTAACAAAAGACCCAGAACTTGCAACTACAAACAGTGGCGTTGCAGTTTGCAGATTTTCTATCGCTGTTCAAAGAAGATTTCAAAATTCTGAAGGCGAAAGAGAAGCAGACTTTTTCAACATTGTTGTTTGGCGTGCGGCTGGCGAAAACTGTGCCAAATTTTTAAAGAAAGGCTCAAAATGTGCTGTTATCGGTCGTCTTCAAAATTCAAGTTATGAAGCACAAGATGGAACAAAGCGTTACACAACCGAAGTTGTTGCTGACGAAGTTGAATTCTTATCTTCAAGAAGTGCTGAAAATGGTGATGCACCAAGCATGCCAGCATCAAAGCCTGCTAAGAAAGAAACAAGTGAATTAGAACCTATTGATGACGATAGTTTGCCTTTCTAACAGCCCAAGCGCTGTGCGACTCTCTTATTGACTGATTGGAATATATAATTGTATTCGTTCAAGCCAACCAGGCGCTGGGCGATTGCTAAAGGAGGAATTGTGTCAAAAAATTATTTATTAACAAACGAAGAAATAAAGGCTGAAGCTGAGGAAATTTTAGCAATGATTAAAAGCAATGAATTTCCTCGTATGGTTATGAAAAATAATGGTGTTCCAAGAAAATTGATGGAAGTTAAACCAGAAGAATTTGAAGCAGCAGCCCAAATAATAAGTGGTAATGTTGAAAACACTTAATGAAAATAAAAAATGTCTTTTTGCGACGCGTAGACATGTATTGTCAAGTGCCGCAAAATAAGGTTTCTTTTGATTACTTTTCTTTTAAAGAAAAGTAATACTCAAATTTAAAAAAGGAGAAAATTATGAGCGAAGTTAAAGAAGAAGTTGTAGTTAAAGAAGAAAAAACTCAAGCACCTATAGCACCTTCAAAAAAATTCCGTAAACCTGCAAAAAAGAAAGTTTGTGCTTTCTGCGTTGCTGGCGAAAAGGCAATTGACTATAAAGACGTTGCAAAAATCAGAAAATATGTTACTGAAAGAGGCAAAATTTTGCCAAGACGTCAAACAGGTGTATGTGCAAAACATCAAAGAGAACTTACAACAGCAATCAAACGTGCAAGAAATGTTGCACTTCTTCCATATGTTGGAGATTAATTTAAAAATTTAATTAAAAGGGGAAAAATTATGCAAAAAGAAATCCATCCAGATTATCATGAAGTTACCGTAACTTGTGCATGTGGCAATACTTTCAAAACAAAGTCAAATGCAAAAGGCGATAAAATCAGCATTGATATTTGCAACAAATGTCACCCATTCTTCACAGGAAAGAAGAAGGTTGTTGATGCCAGCGGTAATGTTGAAAAATTCAAAAATAAATATGGCGTTTAAGTGGCAATGCCACTTTCTATTAAAAAAGTGTTCAATTTTGGACACCTTTTTTATTTAATTGGTGCAGCATTTGGCTGCCTTTTTTTTAAAGAAAAGAAACAAAAGAAAACTAAAAAAGCATTCTCGTCTTTTAACAAAGACATCGAATGCTTTTTTATTTCTTTATTTTTCCTTTATTACCAAGTAAACCATAAGTTTCTATGTCCTTACTATGTAAAAATTTTTGGCAGTAAATATTGCATTTGATAAAAACTCGTGTTAAAAAAATATTGATAAAAGATTGAAGAAATATAAAATTTCCCCATCTTTAGTTTTTAGGGGACAAAATGAAAAATTTATTTAAAAAAGAAAACAAAATCAGTAAGGAGGTGTTATAATGGGAGCAGGTGGAGTGCCTAACAGAATAATAGTGCGGGTCGATGGTAGGCGTGGTGATCTTCCAACAAGTGGGGCTAAGCCTAACTCTAGATATGACTTGTATGTTAATGGAGTAAAAGTTCAAAGTAGATGGTTTGACAATAATGGCAATGCTGTAAGAAATAGAGATTATAATCATCAAGATGCACATAACAACCATACTTTTCCACATGATCATAATTGGAACTGGGACAAAATACCGCCGCGAGATCCTGAGAATTTAGATCCCGATTATGATAAATTTAATTAAAAGGAGAAAAAAATGACAAAAAATTTAAGCGATTATGAGATAGATAAACAAAAAAGAAAACAAAATTTAGTTAGGAATGAATTTTTGTATCAAGGAAAATCAACTGGTAAATTCGAGTTTCCAATTATTAAGAAGCAAGATATTGACGTGGAAAAAATTATATTTTTAAGTTATGTAAATACCAAGAAAGATGACGATGAAAATAAGTATAAGACCATTCACTTTTTCACTTATGACTGGAAGTTTGAAAAAGTTTATGAGAAGGCTGAAGAGGAAGTAGAAAAATTAAGTCAATATTATTGCTTGCTAAGTCCGGATTTTAGCGTATTTTCAAATATGCCACTGGCACTTCAAATAGAAAGTGTTTTTAAAAATCGTTGGTGTGGGGCATATTGGCAATCTCAAGGATTAAAAGTAATTCCTACAGTAAGTTGGGGAGACGAAAAAACTTTTGATTTTTGTTTTGATGGTATAGAAGAAGGCTCTATAGTTGCGGTTTGCACTTATTATAGAGAAAATTGTGAAGAAGAATTTATGCTTGGGTATAATGAAATGTTAAAACGAATAAAACCTAGTATGGTGTTGTGTTATGATGAACCATTTAAAACAATGAAAGGGAATATCAAAGAATTTTTACCTACTACTTATGAGTGGACGAATAATTTAGATTGGAAAGATTTGGTTCAATTTAAATGGGAAAAGCATAATAGAAATGTTTCTGGATTAAACAAAAAAGATTTTAAATTTTTTGATTATGATGGCCCTTATGTAAAAGATCAAGTGGTTAAATGTTCTATTTGTGGTGCTATCGCATTGAAAGATCAGTATGGAAATGGAGAATGTAAAAATTGTGGCTGGAAGTTTAGTAAAAACGAAGAAGCCTTTGAAAAACAAAAAGGTATAAGTTATCCTATGCTAGTTACTCCAACTACAGCAAGAGCACAATATAAAAGAGGATTGCCTTTTAAAGCCACATTTGATGAGTTCGTTAATGGACTATTTTTCTATAGTGAAATGCTTTTTTTATACAAAGGTACAACTTATGAAGTGTTTTTAAAACAAGATTATACCATAGTATTTTGTTCAAAAGATATGCAACAAGAGTTTAAGACAAGACAGGATTTTAAAGAAAAAGCCAATATAAATGGAGTTTTACTAAAAGATTTATGGGTTAATGTAGACAATCCATCGTTTATGTTTTGTGGATAAAACAATATAAAGATTTTGTTTTTTTAATTTTTTCAAAATAAGTGTAACTAAAAAACAGCCGAAGGGCTGTTTTTTAAATTTCTTTTGGGTCTGGAAAGCATTGTGGGCAAACTTTTGTATATTTGCTTTGGTCGATTTTGTCGGTTATTCTATAAAAACAACCACTTGCAATGCCTTTTTTTACTTTCCCAAACGCAGTTTCTTTGATTTTGATTGATTTAAATTTTTGGGTAAAATCTAGTTCATGCTTTTGTGAAAGTTTACATTTCATTGAGCATCCAGTATAAAATGTTTGGCTGTAATTGCAATAACTATGTAAAGTTAAAATTTTTCCATCAGCAATCACAACCTTTCCTATATTGGACGGGGCGTCGTCTTTCATTTTTTACTCCTTTTGTTAAATTAACAAAATTATTATATCATATTTTGTCTGCAAAGTCAACTGGTGGAATATAGACTAAAACTTGGCAATTAGGTCAATAACTCTTTTATGAAATATTATTTTCCTTCTTCAAATGGAATTAGTTGTTTTAATGGCAAAACCTTATCAACGGCAGTTATTGGTTTTGACGGAAATAAAAAGGTTAATTCTAAAAGAACTAAAAACAAAATTATATTCATTGATTTTCCTTTTTTAAGGGGAATTCAATATTTTTTGTTTGGTTTAATTGCTTTATTTACAAATCTTAATATTTGTTATGATTTACTTGACTTTGAAAATAAAAAGTTAGAAAAAAGCATTTCGCAAAAGTTTTATATCAGTGCAAGATATTTTTTTATGTTAATTTGCATTGCTTTATCTTTTCTTATTTGTTATCTTTTGCTTGGTTTACTTCCTAGTAAACTTTCTTTTGTTTTATTAAAAAATTCAACTAATTTTAGATTGCGTGCTTTTGTCATTGCTTTAATCAAAATTTTTATATTTTTCTTAATCTTATTAGCACTAAGAGTTATTCCATCACTACAGAGTTTTTATCGTTTTAATGGTGCAAGTTCACAAAATATCAACAAAAATAAGGAATATTTTAAACAAAATACCAAATTTTCATGGCATAGACCATTAAATTTTTTAAATTACTTTATTTTTACTTTATTGTTTTGTATTTTTGTGGTATCATTGGTTGCAATAAACATCAATTGGTGGGCGAACTTGCTTGTCAATTTAGGAATTTTGCTTGCAAGCATGGCAATTTGTTATGAAATTCTATTTTTGCTTGAAAAATATTCTAAAATCTCTAAAATTTGCATTATTACATCTTGGTTTATTAGTGCAAAGCCATCTATTACGCAGGAGGAAATTGGGAAAGTGGCAGAACTTGAAAGTCAATTAGGAAAAAACAAAAATCTATCTGCTGTTAAAGACGGCATGATAGCACTTTCTGCTGTCTTGACTGAAATGCAAACTAAACTTGAAAGCAAGGGCAAATATGAAAAAAGTGATGTTGATTGGATTATTGCAACCATATTAAATAAAAATCGTGCAGAAATAAAACTTGTTCATTCTATTACAAACAAGCAATATCGTGAAATAATGAACGCAACCGAACGTCGTGCCAAGGGCGAGCCACTTTCAAGTATATTCGGTTTTGTAGATTTTTATGGACTCAGGCTTGATGTCAATAAAAAGGTTTTATCGCCAAGGGTTGAAACCGAACAACTTGTTGAAGAAGCATTGAAAATTATTCAAGCCAATAATTTTAAAGAAGTATGTGACCTTTGCACTGGCAGTGGGGCGATGGCAATTGCAATAGCTAAAAATAGCAAAGCTAGGGTAACCGCAATAGATATTTCGAAGCCAGCACTATCTCTAGCCGAGAATAATGCAAAAAAACACCAAGTAAAAATTGATTTTATTGAAAGTGATTTATTTAAAAACTTGAAAAAATCTCGAAA
>CAMUGK010000009.1 GCA_947088415.1 uncultured Bacillota bacterium
AATTTTCTAAATTTATTTTCTATAAACAACAAAAGAAAATTAAAAAGCATTTCTTAAAATTTTGTTTGATAGGAAATGCTTTTGTATTTTTATAGTATATTGTCGTTACAAAGTTCGTATTAATAAAATAGATTAACATGGAGGTTATTATGGATAAAGTAAAAGAAACGCTTAAAAGTCAAAACAAAGAATATAAGATTGCGAATCCTTCCAGATTTGTTGAAAGAATACTTGTGGAAGCCGAATATATTAAAGAAACTCATGCAACATTAAGACAAACTGCTGAAAAATTTGGTAACAGCAAGTCGACGGTGCACTTAGATGTTAGTCATCGTTTGGCTTTGATAGATAGAAATCTATATAAAGAAATAAGAGAAATTCTTGATGTAAACTTTGCAGAAAAGTATATAAGAGGTGGGGAGGCCACCAAGAAGAGATTTGCAGAAAGAACTATTTAATAAAATATTAAAAAAGCACGGAATATTTCCGTGTTTTTTAATTTATGCTTTTTTAACTGAGTTTAAGAGTTTTGCATAGTTTGCTTTTCTTCTAGCAGCGCAATTTGCATGAATTACATTTTCTGAAACTGCTTTATCAAGAAGTGAAACAACATCTCTGTATGCAACTTCGGCAACTTGAGTATCGCCAGCAGCAACTGCAGTCTTGAATTTTTTAGTGTAAGTCAAAATTTTAGACTTAACAGCCTTGTTTTCAAGTGTTTTTTTATCGATTACTTTAACTCTTTTTTCTGCTGATTTAATGTTTGGCATAGTTATCTCCTTATAAAATTATCTTTAATATGATAGCACAAAAATTTTATAATTGCAAGCAAAAAATAAATATTTTTTTATTATTTTGCCAAAATATTGTTATGATTGATTTGATTGATGAAAGCAGCGAGGAACTTGCAAAGTTTGGTTATAATATTAAACATGTAGGGCAGTATGAAATTGACCTTGGTGTTTTGTGTGTGGATAGTGATGAAAAGTCGCAAAAACTGGGGTTTAATAAAGGGGAATATGTAATTTTAAATTCGCCACTAATTTATGATTTAGGGGAGAATTGTCATGATTATATCTCAAAACTTTTAGGTAAACAATTATCAAAACTTTTAAAATCATTAAAATTAGATAAGAAATCTAAATATCTTATTGTCGGCATTGGCAATCCTGATATTTTGGCAGATAGTCTTGGCAAAAAGACCTTAGATAAAATAAATATAAACATCTTAGATGAAGAAAACAATATTTTTAAACTTTGTCCAAATATATATTTAAATACTGGTGTTTCAACTTTTGAAATAGTTTATCTTTTGGCGGTTGCACTTGATGTTGATGCAATCATTTTAATAGATTCTCTTGCGACAAGAAGTATTTCAAGGCTGGGTGTTTCTTTTCAACTTAATACAAATGGTATTACACCAGGTTCTGCTATGCATGATAAAAACAAAAGGATAGACAGGTCGTCAACAGGTCTTCCTTGCATTTCTTTTGGTGTTCCATTTATGATTTTTGCAAGTGATATATGCGATTGCAAAAATAAAGACCTTGTGCTTGCACCAAAAGATATTCATGAAAACATTGATATATCGGCTAAAGTTATTGCAACGGCAATAAACCTTGCATTAAAAGGGGAGAAATAAATGCATCCATTGTATCTTTTAATTCCAACGTTTTTTATTTTATTATTCATTTTTCCAATTGTCTTTCAAATTAAAGCAACTTTCAATTTGGCTTCAAAATCAGGAGTCTTTGCTATATTTTTATTTAAAATTAAACTGCTTTATTATATGTATGAAATAAAAGGCAGAACAATAATTTTAAAAAATCAAAAAGAAACTAAAGAGACAGAAATAAGTCTTGATAATAATGACCTTTTATTTGTTGAATTTTTGTTTGCACAAATTAAAGATAAAACAAGACTTAAACATCTTTATGTTTTTTATAATCTTGGTGCAGGAGATGCATATTTAACTGCAATGTTAGGTGGATTATTAAATATAGCAGTTTTAACTTTTTTTACAACATTAAAATCAAAAAAAACAACAGCATCACTAGGTGTTTATGACACAATTTCATATAACAAAAATCTGTTTGAAATTGCAATCAAAACCAAAATTTCAATTTCTTTCTTTGAATTTGTATATTCTTTGTTCAATTCGACCATTCTAACATGGAAAGCAAAAGCAAAAACCAAAAATGCTTAAAAATCTATATATTGTGGCTAGTATGCATTGCATACTACAATAAAGGGGGCTATTATGCGAATTTATTCAGGAAATGAAACTATCAATTCATTAATTGAAAATGCAATGGACAAAATTAAAACTCTTGTTGACTCTTCAACAATCATTGGAGAAAAGGTTGAGACACCAGACGGTACAGTGATTATTCCTATTTCAAAAGTGTCGGTTGGTTACGTTGTTGGCGGTGGCGAATATGCTGACCTATCTTCAAGACGAGTTGCAAATCACTTTCCAATGGCAGGTGGTTCAAGTGGCGGTATGAGTGTAACACCAGTTGGTTTTTTGATTGAAAGTAAAGGCGAAATTAATTTTATCAATGTTGAAAATAAAACAGTATATCAAACTATTTTAAACATGTTTAATGCACTTCTTGCCAAAATGGAAAAACAAGAAAAGCAAGATGACAGTCAAGAGGATTAATTCTTTTATGCAAAATATTTTTAAAAGTAAACTTAATATTTTAGTTTTGGGATTGAGCTTATTTTTAATCGTAAGTTTTTTGCTTGGAAGTCTTTTCTTGACTTTGCCAGTTCTACAAGATAGTTGCAGTGCAAACACGTCTGCCAAAGCTATGTGTGTTATGGAAGCAAGTTCAAAGCGAGTTTTATATTCCAAAAATTCAAAACAACAACTTGCCATGGCAAGCACGACAAAAATTATGACGGCAATCACAGCAATTGAAAACTGCAAGGACTTAGATGAAAGGTTTACAATTTCTCCAAAAGCGGTTGGAATTAGTGGAACAAGTTTGTATTTAAGAAAGGATGAATCTTTTTCGGTTAGAGAACTTTTATATGGGCTTATGCTTATTTCTGGCAATGATGCATCTGTTGCAATTGGAGAACATGTTGGTGGAGAAGGTGGAGTTAAAACTTTTATCGAAAGCATGAATAGTCTTGCAAAGAAGATAGGTGCAAACAATACCCATTTTGACAATACTCATGGCTTAGACAGCAAAACCCATTATACAACAGCAGAGGACTTGGCAAAGATAACAAGTTATGCCATGGCGAATGATACTTTTAGAGAAATTGTTTCAACACGTTCAACAAAAATAGTTTCTGGCGAAGGTAAAACTAGATATTTAAAAAATAAAAATAAACTCCTTTCTTCTCTAGATGGCTGTGACGGGGTTAAAACTGGCTTCACAGACGATGCTGGCAGATGTTTAGTTTCAAGTTGCACGCGTGACGGAATGACACTTGTATGTGTGGTTTTAAATTGTGGACCTATGTTTGAAGAGAGTGCAACACTATTAGAAAAAGGATTTAATGAATATAAACTTTATGATTTATCAAGATTTTATACTTTAAATAGAAAACTTAAGGTTGAAAATGCAAAACAAGATTATGTTAAGGTTGAAAGTCAAACAAAGGCATATTATCCATTAAAGGCAAGTGAACTTGATAAAATTAAAATTGAAGTTTCAATGCCATTATCACTTCTTGCACCAGTGCAAAAACTCGAAAAAATCGGGGAAATTAAGATTTTCTTTGACAATAACTTGCTATTTTCTCAAAATATATATACAATGGAAGAAGTAAGGAGTAATACCATTTTGGAGGGTATTAAAGATATCTCTTCCAAGTGGTAAGATTGATACATGAGATTAAACAAATTTCTTAGTAATGCTGGCGTTGCATCGCGACGCAAATGTGATGAACTCATTTTAGAGAAAAAAATTCAAGTTAATGGCAAGGTTGTCAGTGAACTTGGCACTACCATCAACGAGAAGAAAGATAAAATAACTTTTGAGGGCAGGGAGATTAAACTTCCTACCTCTTTTGTGTATATAAAACTTAACAAGCCAAAAGGCTATGCTTGCACTGCCAGTGATGAAAAGGGAAGAAAGACTATTTATGAACTTGTCAAATGTGATGAAAGATTGTTTTCTGTTGGAAGACTTGATTATGACACCGAAGGGCTGATAATTTTGACAAACGACGGAGATTTTGCAAATAAAATTATGCACCCAAAATTTGAAATCGAAAAAGAATATCAAGTGACAATCGAAGGCGAAATTAAAGAAAGTGAACTTGCAGTTATGCGAAAAGGTGTGGTTGTTGATGGTGAAAAAATGCCACCAGCCAGAGTTAAATTTCTTGACGCAAAGAACGGTGCAACAAGGCTTAGTGTTGTTATTCATGAAGGACAAAATAGACAGGTTAGACGTATGTTTGAAGCAATAGGCAAAACCATTAAACTTCTCAAACGTGTGAGAATTGGCGAAGTTAAACTTGGCGGATTAAGTCGTGGCGACTATAAAGATTTGAGCATTGATGAACTTAACAGTCTTGTGAGGGCTAAATGAAAATTGCAATCATAGGTGGCGGAGCAAGCGGGCTTATGTGCGGGGCTGTTTTGGCTGAAAACAATGTAACTGCCGTGGTTTTTGACGGCAATGAAAAACTTGGCAAAAAGATATACATTACAGGAAAAGGACGATGTAATCTTACAAACAAGTGTCAGCCAGATGAGTTTTTAGAGAATGTGGTCAATGGTCAAAGATTTATGCGTGGGGCAATTAATCGCTTTTCAAGTTTGAATTGCATAAACTTCTTTGAAGAACACGGACTTAAACTTAAAACCGAACGCGGAAATCGAGTTTTTCCTGAAAGTGATAAAGCAAGCGATGTTATAAAAGTTTTGACTAAACTTAACAGTAAAAATCAAATCTGTTTAAATGAAAAGATTCAAGAAATTAAACTTGATGAAAACAAATATGTTGTTAGAACAGACAAAAATAAATATAATTTTGATGCTGTTGTAATTGCAACGGGTGGAAAAAGTTATTCTTTAACTGGAAGCAGTGGCGATGGTCTTGAGATAGCAAAAAAACTTGGACATAAAATTGTTGAGCCAAAACCGGCACTCGTTGCGTTGCAACTTAAAGATAAATTTGTTAAAGAGATTCAAGGCTTGTCACTTAAAAATGTGACACTGCATGCAGAATTTGAGAATGTAAAACAACAAAAGACAAAACTTCAGTTGCAAGGCGAAATGATGTTTACAGATGTTGGAATAACTGGCCCAATAGTCTTGTCAATGTCTAGTAAAATTAATAGGGCAGAAAATATCAAACTTTTCATAGATTTTAAACCTGCACTTTCAAAAGAACAATTAGACCTAAGACTCCTTCGAGATTTCCAAGAAAACAAAAACAAAAATATTTCTTATATTATACATGGATTGTTACCTAAAAAATTGGCTTCGGTTTTTCTAAACAGAATTGAAATATCAGAAAATAAAAAAGTGCATGAAATTACAAAAGAAGAGCGTAATAAAATTATTTCATGCCTAAAAGAGTTTGACCTTATGTATAAAAATCTCTATCCACTTGAAAGCGGAATTGTCACAAGTGGTGGCGTCGAATTAACCGAGATTAATCCAAAGTCGTGTGAAAGCAAACTGCATTCAAACCTTTACTTTATTGGCGAAGTTTTAGATGTTGATTGCCTGACAGGCGGATTTAACCTGCAAACTGCATTTTCGACCGCCTATGTATGCGCAATAGATTTGGTGAATAAAATAATAAAGGAGTAATAAATGTATCTTATTGGTTTTTTAAAATCTATTCTTTATATTCCCATCGGTATTTTTTATCCAACAAAAGTGATTGGAAAGAAAAATCTTAAAAAAGGCTCGGCAATTTTAGTCAGCAATCATACTTCAAATATAGACCCGATTTTGTTTGCTGCACATATGAAAGAACATAATTATTATTTGGCAAAAAAAGAACTTTTTTCAACCAAATTTAAAGCATGGGTTATAACTGGAATAGGTGGAATTTCAATAGATAGAAATTCAAATGATTTAGGTGCAATAAAAAAATCTTTAAAAGTTTTGAAAGAAAATCACAAACTTGTAATCTTCCCAGAAGGCACAAGACATAATGAAGAAAATATGGAACTTGGCGAAATAAAGGGTGGTGCAAGCATGCTTGCAATAAAAGCTAAAGTGCCTGTCGTTCCAATATATATTAATCGCAGACCAAAAGCGTTTAGAAAAACAATAATAACAATAGGCGAGCCTTTCGAGTTCAACGAATTCTATGGCAGTCGCTTAGATAGCGAAAATCTTGAAAGGGCTGGCGAAATCTTGGCAGAAAAGATGAATAAACTGCGATTATCTTGTATTGAAAGAGATAATAGCACAAAAAAGGCACTCCGAAAAGCGAAGAAAGAAGAGAAGAAGAGATTAAAACAAGAAAAGAAGCAACAAAAAAATCTAGCATAATCGCTAGATTTTTTAATCATTTGATTCAAGTTCTTTATTAATTTCTTCTCGTAGTGTATAGTATTCTTTGGCTGCTTCGCATCTTTCATTACATTGTTTTTTAAGTTTATTTTCCTTTTTGCTTAAAAGTTCTTCATAAAATCTTTCATTGTTGCCTTCAATAGTAGCACGTATAGAACATTTTATACCAAAGATACCAGAAATAATTCCAAGTCCTATAGGGATTAATCCCAAAAGACTGCCATTTTTTAATATGCTTATACCTGCTGTAATAGCAGCACCGCAAACTGTATTGCCAATAACACCACTAGCTATGAACATATTCTTTATTCTACGTTGAGATTTAAGCTTCAATTTATAATGGTCAACATCGCTTTTTAAAGAACTGCAATCATGGTTGAGTTCATCATATTTCTTTTCAGAATCTATAAGTTTTTTTATGTTTTCTTTTTCCATGATTTCCTCCAATATATTCATATTATATCATTAATTTGTTTTTTTGTCAATAGTTAATTTTGAAATATATATCAAATAAATTGACAAAGGATAATGATTTTTGTTAATCTATTATCAAAGTGAGAAAGACAATGAACGAAGAATTTAATTTAGAAAATATTGAGAAAACATTTGCTAGTTATAAAAAAGGTCAATTATTTGACGGGGTTGTTGTAATTAAACGTGAAGATGGCGTAATTTTCAACATTGGTGGTAAGAATGATGCTTTTATTGCTAAAGAAGATTTTGAAGAGTTTAATGATGTTAAAATTGGCGACCGCTTCAAAGTTATGATTACAAATATGAAAAATGATGAAGGTCTTATTGAAGTTTCTAAAAGTCAGGCAGATAGTTTAACTCTTGCAAACCAAAATGCTCAAAAACTTAAACTTGGAAGCAAGTTTTCTTTTGTTGTGACAAATTCCAATAATAGTGGAGTATATTCAAAACTTGGCGATTATGGCATTTTTATTCCTGCAAGCGAAGTAAGTAGTCATTTTGTTAAAGATTTTAAATCTCTTATCGGAAAACAATTTGAGGCGATTGTGACAGAGATAGACAAAGATAACAAAAATATTGTTGGCTCAATCAAGATATTACTTGAACAAATTAAACAATCGGCAGAAACAATGTTTTGGTCTTCAATCTTTATAAACAAAATTGTAAATGGCAGGGTTAAAAAGATTATGCCTTATGGAGCGTTTGTAGATGTTGATGGTGTAGATTGTTTTGTGCATATCTCAAACCTTTCATATCAGCGAATTGAAAACCCAGACCAAGTTGTCAGTGTGGGAGAAAGTTATAATTTTAAAGTTATTGAACTTGACCGTGAAAATAAAAAGGTTGCACTAAGTAAAAAAGCTCTAGAAGAAAGTCCAAAAACAATGACATTAAAAGCCATTCAAGAAGGAGATGTTTTTGACGGCGAAGTAATTAAAATTTTAAAATTTGGTGCAATAATAAAACTAGAAAATGGAGTAACAGGACTTCTGCACATTTCAAATGCAACACAAGATAACCAAAAGCAAATTTACGAAATTGTTAAACTAGACGAAAAGATCAAAGTGCAAGTTTTAGCAATAGATTTAGAAGAAGAAAAAGTTTCATTTAAATTGCTTTAATAATGAAAAATCAATATTTTGTGAGTAGTCTACGCATACTAGCCACAAGATATTGTGTGCTGGCGTAGCTTAGTTGGTAAAGCACTCGACTCGTAACCGAGAGACCACGGGTTCGATTCCCGTCGCCAGCTCCAAATATATAAAGATAAACCTTGTTTTTAAAGTTATATTTTTAATAGTAAATAAATTCGACTTTTAGGAGAAAAGGTCATTAATATGCATTTAAGAATTAGAAGATTGACTCAAGAAGATTATTTGGTTTGGGAAGAAAAAGCAAGGGCTTTGTTTTCAAAGGAAGATTTTTGTGATGCAAAATATCTTATTAACTTTAAAGATAAAGTTAAAGGCTGGTGTTTAATAAATGATAAAGAAGAGTGGGTGGGTTGTTGTTTTATAAATACAAAGTCGCATTCTTTTAATCGGGATGGCGTTCACTTTTTGGAAATTTGTACCTTTCCAAAATTCCGCGGGAGGGGGTACGGCAAATATTTATTGAAAATTATGTTTGATAACTCTTTAAATAAAACAAAATCCGCTTGCATTGCTCCAAACAACAATGCTTCTATCAGGCTTTTTGAAAAATATGGCTTTAAAGAAAGTGGGAGGCATAAGTGTTGGAAGGTGTATTTGTGTGATAAAGATTATTATCCACCTTTAGTTAAAAGTTTGGAGTTGAAAGAAGTTTATTTAAAGTTGTCATAAAATCTAGGAGAAGTTATGCCATTTAAAACTACATACTTTTCGCCAATAGGTAAACTTACTTTGGTTAGTAATGGGAAAAGTTTGCTTGGGCTTTTTATTGAAGGTCAAAAGTATTTTTTGAGTAAATTTGACAAAATGATTGAAAATGATAATCTTGAAATATTCCATAAAACAAAGGTTTGGCTTGAAAGATATTTTAATGGAGAAAAACCTAATATAAAAGATTTATCACTTTCTCCACAAGGTAGTGATTTTGCTAATATTGTATGGAGCGAACTTATTAAAATTCCATATGGTCAAACGATTACATACGGCGAACTTGCCTTAACGATAGCAAGAAAACTTGGGAAAGTCAAAATGTCGGCACAGGCCATTGGTGGTGCAGTCGGACATAACCCGATTTCAATTATTATTCCATGTCATAGAGTGGTTGGGAAAAACGGAAATTTAACAGGTTATGCTGGTGGTTTGGATTTAAAAATCAAACTTCTTGAACATGAAAAACTAGATATGACAAAATTTTATCTTCCTAAAAAATAAAAAATATTATATAAATCCTTGACAAAGGATTTTATTTTTCATATACTTAAAACATATGTTGCAAAACAAGCGTTTTAGATAGGAGATTTATGCCACCAATTGCAAAGTTTAAAAGAGAAGAAATAATTGATTGTGCTTTAAGTATTGTTGAAAAAAAAGGGTGTGATGCACTTACTGCTCGTGCTTTGGGGCAGGAATTGGGTTCTTCGCCGCGACCTATCTTTACGATATTCAAAAGTATGGATGAAGTTTTCGATGAAGTTGTCAAAAAAGCCTATGAGATTTATCACGAATATCTTAACCAAGGGTTAAATGAAAAGCCTTCTTTTAAGGGTTGCGGAAAGGCTTATATAAAATTTGCAAATCAACACCCAAAGTTATTTATGTTGCTATTTATGAAAGAGAATCAAGACCAGCCAGATATTAATCACGTTTTACATGCGGTAGAGAATGATTATGACAAAGTTTTAAACTCTATAACAAGCACTTATAATATCAGCAATTCTTTAGCAAAAAAATTGTATCAACATCTTTGGATTTATTCACATGGCATTGCTGTTTTGATTGCAACAAAGGTATGTTCATTCACTCCTGAAGAAATATCAAATATGTTAACAGAGGTTTTTATAGGATTACTTAAAAATTTAAAGGGAGAGTAATAAAATGTCGGAAATTTTAAGAGTTGAAAATTTATCTAAAAGTTTTGGTGCATTGAAAGCGGTTGACGATCTTTCATTTAAAGTTGAAAGTGGCAAACTTTTTGCATTTTTGGGTCAAAATGGTGCTGGCAAAAGCACAACAATCAATATGCTTATTGGAATTTTAGAAAAAGACAATGGCAAGATTGTCTATGCGGGAGATAAAAATTTTAAAGAGTTCAAAGAAAAAATTGGTGTTGTCTTTCAAAACAATATTTTGGATGATTATCTAACTGTTGAAGAAAATTTAAAACTTTTTGGCAGGCTTTATTCCAAGAATAATGAAAGTGTTAAAGAACGTTATGAAGAATTAGCTAAACTTTTGGAATTTAAGGAATTTGAAAAGAAAAAATTTAGAACTCTTTCTGGGGGACAAAAACGTAGAGTTGAAGTTGCAAGGGCATTGTTTAATACGCCAGAAATCTTGTTTATGGATGAGCCTACAACAGGACTTGACCCTAAAACTCGAATTGATGTTTGGAAAATTGTAAATAAAATTCGAAAAGAAACTGGCATGACGGTTTTCTTGACAACACATTATATGGAAGAGACTAATGATGCCGACGAAGTTGTTATAATCCATAATGGAAAGAAGATAGCCGAGGGCAGTCCAACCTTGCTAAAAGAAAAATATTCTTCAGATAAGGTTAAAATCCTGCCTAAAAATTTCAAAAACTTTGAAAAACTTGTTAAAGATATGTCGTTCACAAATATAGCTGATACTTTTGAATTTTTATTTAAAGATGCAGATAAGGAGATTTTATTTTTGAATAAAATTAGAAATGAAATCAAATATTTTGAAGTTGTAAAAGGCAGTATGGATGATGTTTTCTTAAACGCTTTGGAAGAAGTTAAAAAAGGAGAAGAAAAATGAAAGATATCTTAGTGTTAACTAAAAGAAATTGTCTTTTATTTATAAGAAGCAAACAAGTTGTTTTTTCTTCATTATTTTCAAGTTTAATTTTAATAGTTTTATATTTTCTATTTATTGCAAATCTTTATTCACAAGGTTTTAATGATACGGCAGGGTTAACACTTTCTTCAAATCAAATTAATGCACTTATTTATATGCAAATGATAATGGGCGTGCTTGTCATCAATTCGGTTTCTCTGTCAACGGGGATGTTTCAATTTATGGCAAGGGATTTTGAAACTCAAAAGACTAATGCATTATTGTTGACAAAAACAAAACCTTATCAAATAACATTGTCTTATTTGCTCTCAGCATTTTTAATTACAATCTTACTTAATATTGTAACTTTAATTGTTTCTGTAATCATCATAGGTGCGTCAACAAGTGTGTGGCTAGGGGCTGGTGCTTTCTTTGCTGTTGTTGGAGTCATGATAATCACAACAATTGTTGGTTGTGCAGTTATGCTTTTAGTAACTTCAATTGTTCGTTCTTCAGTTGCAGTTGGCGTTATAACTGGTTGTTTAGGGTCTATTTTAGGTTTCCTTTGTGGAATTTATATGCCATATACAAACATGGGTAAGGAAGCAATTTATGTTGGCTCATTTCTGCCATTCACACATATGGTAATTTGGCTTAAACAAATAACGCTAGGCAATTTATTTTTTCAATTTGGAGTGCCAACCGATGTTGCAGACAAAATGATAGACGTGTGGTTTTCGGGTGGCAATGTAGGTTTATGTGGTGCAAATATTCCACTTTGGGGAATGATTCTGCTTTCAATTGGGGTAGGGTTAATTTGTTTTGGAATTTCAATTTTACTTTTAACTAAAATGTTCAGAAAAAACAGATTAACAAAAGTAAAAAAGATTAAAAAGGTTGTTAAAAGTTGAGAAGATAGATATGGAAAAGTTAAAGTATGTTAAGGTAGATTTAAATAATATTGATTTAGCGTTTAATATTCAAAAAAATGAATGGCCAAATGACCAAGATTATGAAAATTTTGTTGAAACAGCAAGGTTTGGTGATGAAAAGAATGTTAACTTTATAGTTTATTTAAAAGATAAACCGATTGGTATAACAGGAGTTTATACAGAAGATTTAGATCCTAAATCTATGTGGCTAAATTGGTATTGTATTTTGCCAGAGTATAGAGGTAAAGGCTATGGAAAACAAATTTTATTTGACACAATTTCTTATTGTAAAAGTTTTGATGATATAGATTATTTTAGAATTGACACTTCTTTTAATATTAAAAGGGCTTCAAGTAATTTGTATTTAAAAGTTATGGATTTTGTAGAAAAATACACCGCAGAAGATGATGAAAATTATGTTTCAGGAAATTATATTTGTTCTAAAAAGTTAAAGGAAAATATTGACTATGTTCCTTGGAATAATAGAAATCTTCACCTGCGTGAATATTACAACAATACAAAATCGCAAGAAAGTGATAATTAGGAGAAAATTATGCAAAATTTTGGAATGAGTATGTTATGGTTTTGGGTGTGCTATATTGTCGTCACACTTATTGGAATGCTTCACACAATATTTAATATAACCGTTCTTCATATGAAATCTATGAAAGATGGACCGGGTATGGGTGAGGGTTATGAGAAAACTAAACCTTGGCATCCTTTATATAATATTATTTTATTTACTTTGTTTGGCTGGCTGTATATGTCAGGATTAGAAAACCCGACTATTATCGAAGCACTTATAACTGGTGGGATTTGGGCAGGTATTTGCATTGTTTTTGACCTTTTTGGTTGGGTTATAATTAAGCATCCTTGGAGTTTGACATTTAAAGGTTTTTATGTTGATTATCAACCTTGGATAACTTTAATTTATTTGGCAATTTTTCTAGGTCCAATCATTGGTTATGCTTTTTGTTTAATTTAAAATATCGCCATATTTTATGGCGATATTTTTTAAGATGTTGTTTTAAGTTAAGCTAATTGAATAATTGAAAGGGTTGCACCAGCACCAGTTTGCAATACTGCAGCACCAGCCAATCCGAAAAGTTGAAGTGAAACAGTTGCATTTGCAGGCAGATTGACAATTACACTGTTGTTAAAACTAGATAACGTTACAACAGGTTGAATTGTTGAAGGTGCATAAGCTGTTCCATTTATTAAAATACGTGAGCCGAGTGCTAAACCACCAGTCAAATGCACTTCATAATTAATTTGATATTTTCCAGCTGTTGTCACAGTAAAATCTGTATTTCCAGCATTAGGTGTAATACCAGCAGTTGTGATTTGGTTGTTAGGAAGTGGAACAAGTGTTCCGTCTAAAATTACAGCAATCGTTGAACCTGCTGTGTTGGCTGCAAAAGCAGAGTTGGCGGTTATGTTTGGCCCTGTTGCACCAGTAGCACCAGTCGCTCCAGTAACGCCCGTTGCGCCGGTCGGTCCAGTAATACTTAAACCAGTAGCTCCAGTCGGTCCAGTAATAGATAATCCTGCAGGTCCAGTTGCGCCCGTTGGGCCTGTCACTCCAGTCGCCCCTGTAGGACCAGTCACGCCTTGAATGCCTTGAATGCCTTGTGGACCAGTTGCACCAGTTGCTCCAGTAGGACCAATTAAACCTTGAACGCCTTGTAAGCCTTGTGGACCAGTTGCACCTGTTGCTCCGGTAGGACCAGTAGGTCCTGTTATAGATAAACCGTCAGCCCCAGTTGCTCCAGTAACACCCGTTGCACCAGTAGGACCAGTGGGTCCAGTAACGCCCGTTGCGCCACTAGGGCCTGTAGGACCAGTAATACTTAAACCAGTCGCACCTGTGATGCCAGTAGCTCCGGTAGGACCAGTCACACCTTGAATTCCTTGTATGCCTTGTGGACCGATAGGACCAGTTGTGCCAGTCGCGCCAGTTGGTCCAGTGATACCAGTCGCGCCAGTAGGCCCTTGAATGCCTTGCAATCCTTGAACACCTTGTGGTCCAGTAGGTCCTATAGCACCTGCAAGCCCAGTTGGACCTGTTACTCCAGTTGCACCAGTCGCGCCGGTTGCACCAGTCGCTCCAGTTCCAGCAGGACCAGTCGCTCCAGTTGGGCCAGTTGGGCCCATTGGGCCACGTTCGCCAGGGACTAAGATTTCTCTTGTTTGAATAAGAGGAATTATTACTTTTTTGTTATTACAACAATTATTTTGATTATTAAAACTCATGCCAAAACAACATCTACGATTATTATTGAAAAAATCCATAGTTGTTTCCTTTTGGGCAAGATTTGCTTGCCCAAATACATTTTATTCAAATACTTTAAAAATTGTTAATAAATTAAAAAAATGTAGCATTTTATTTGACAATCTCTCTTTTTTTATTATAAAATATCACGACAATAATAAGGTGATAAAATGCTAATAATAGTATTTTGATTGTCATAATAAAAAATATATATGAAAAAAGGAGAATTTTATGGAAACAAATGAAAGCGCATGGCGTGGATTTAAAGGGAGCAAATGGAAAGAAGAAATAAATGTTAGCGATTTTATTCTTTCAAACTTTCATGAATATAAGGGGGATGATAGCTTTTTGGCTGGCATTTCGCCAAAAACAGCAAAAGTCTGGGAAAGATGTGAAATACTTCTTGCAAAAGAAGCAAAAAGCGGACTTTTGGATGTAGAAACAAAAGTTATTTCTGGTATTAACACTTTTAAACCAGGGTATATAGATAAAAAGAATGAAGTTGTTTTTGGTCTTCAAACAGATAAGCCTTTAAAGAGAATAGTAAATCTTTATGGTGGAACAAGAATGGCTGAAAAGGCACTTGCTGCTTACAATCGCAGGCTTGATAAAAAGATTGAAAATCATTTTGTTGAATATAGAAAAACACATAATGATGGTGTTTTTGATGCTTATACATCAGAAATACGTAAAGCACGTTCAGCAGGGTTAATTACTGGTCTTCCAGACGCATACGGAAGGGGAAGAATTATTGGTGACTATCGTCGTGTTGCTTTGTATGGAATTGATTATTTGATTGAAAACAAGAAAAAAGACTTGTTAGGAATTGATGTTTCTTCTGAAGAGAATATTCGTCTTCGTGAAGAAGTTTCAGAGCAAATCAAGGCGTTAGAACAAATCAAACTTATGGCAAAAGGCTATGGTTTTGACATTTCTCTTCCTGCAAAAAATGCAAAAGAAGCTTTCCAATGGTTATACTTTGCTTACCTTGCTGCTGTTAAAGAAAACAATGGTGCAGCAATGAGTTTAGGTCGCACTTCAACTTTCTTGGATGTTTATGTTGAACGTGACTTAAAAGAAGGACTTCTTACCGAAGAAGAAGCTCAAGAACTTGTTGACCAATTTATCATTAAACTTCGTCTTGTTCGTCATCTTAGAACTCCTGAATATGATGAGATTTATGCAGGAGACCCAACTTGGGTTACCGAAAGTGTTGCCGGCATGGTTGATGATAAAAAGAGTTTGGTTACTAAAAATTCTTTTAGATATTTGCACAGTTTAATCAATCTTAATCCATCGCCAGAACCAAACTTGACAGTGCTTTGGTCAAATAAACTTCCAGCAAACTTCAAAAAATATTGTGCAAAAATTTCAATCTTAACTGATGCTATTCAATATGAAGGTGATGAAGTTATGCGTCCAATCTATGGCAATGATTATGCAATTGCATGTTGTGTTTCTGCCATGAAAGTTGGCAAACAAATGCAATTCTTTGGTGCAAGATGCAACTTGGCAAAAGCGTTGTTATATTCTCTTAATGGTGGCGTTGATGAAAAGAGTGGCAAACTTGTTGTTGATGGAATAACACAAAATACAGATAAAGTTTTATCTTTTGATAAAGTTTTCAAAAACTATAAACTTACTTTAGATAAAGTTGCAAAAACCTATGTTGATGCTATGAACATAATTCATTTTATGCATGATAAATATGCTTATGAACGTGGTCAAATGGCACTTCATGACACTCATGTTGAAAGATTAATGGCTTTTGGTGCGGCAGGTTTTTCTGTTGTTGCAGATAGTCTTTCAGCAATCAAATATGCAAAAGTTCAACCAGTTCGCAATGAAAATGGAATAATAGTAGATTTTGAGGTTAAAGGCGAATTTCCTAAGTATGGAAATGATGATGACAGGGTAGATAGTATTGGCGTTGAAGTTGCAAAATTCTTTATCTCTTGTCTTAAAAAACATAAACTTTATCGCGATGCAAAACATACACTTTCACTTTTGACAATTACTTCAAATGTAATGTATGGCAAAAAGACAGGCTCAACTCCAGACGGAAGAAAGGCTGGCGAACCTTTTGCACCGGGGGCAAACCCAATGCATAATCGTGACTGCACTGGTGCACTTGCTTCACTCAACTCAGTTGCAAAAGTTCCATATTGTGATGTTTGCCAAGACGGAATTTCAAACACTTTCTCAATAATTCCAGATGCTTTAGGGCATGATGAAAAAGCAAGAATAAACAATCTTGTTGGAATTTTAGACGGATATTTTGTTCAAGATGCACAACACCTTAATGTTAATGTTTTGAATCGTGAACTTCTTATAGATGCAATGAATAACCCATGGAAATATCCCTCTCTAACTATTCGTGTGTCAGGGTATGCAGTAAACTTCAATCGTCTTTCAAAAGCACACCAACAAGAAGTCATTGCAAGAACTTTCCATGAGGCTAGATAATTGTGTGTTGCTTTTCTTTAAAGAAAAGTAACCAAAAGAACAACCAAATGTTGCACGATGGTTGTTGTTATTCTCATAAGCCGAACGAAGTGAGCCCTGAGTGTAGCCAAAGGGTCTAGTAAAACGGAGTCGAAGAATCTAAAAACCACAATATATAGTATTATGCAACGCAGACTAGTCACAAAATAAAGGTATTAATAAAGTTTAAAATAATTTTTTTTGCAACTGTGCAAGCAATTTTTGCTGAACAGTTGCAAAGAAAAGATATTTCTTTTGTTTCTTTTCTTTAAAAGAAAAGAAAAATAAAAAATAAAATGAAAGAAATTAAAGGTAATATTGCAAGTTTTGAAAGCATGGGCTTAGTTGACGGACCGGGGGTTAGGTTTGTGGTCTTTTTGCAAGGCTGTCCACTTCGATGTGCCTATTGCCATAATCCAGAGATGTGGAATGGAAATGAAATCAAAACACTTATGACACCAAAAGAACTTGTTGAAAAAGTTAAAAAATATAAACCATACTTTGGCGAAGAAGGTGGTATTACAATTTCTGGTGGAGAACCACTTTTTCAAGAGAAATTCGTAACAGAAGTTTTTAAACTTTGTAAGCAAGAAAATATTAATACATGTCTCGATACTTCTGGTTTTGGAAATGCAACCGATGAACTATTGGACAATACTGACCTTGTAATTTTAGATGTTAAAGAATTAGACGAAGATAAATACTTAAATCTAGTAGGTCAAAAAATAGAGTGTTTTCAAAACTTTTTAAAAAAATGCCAAGAAAAGAATAAAAGAATGTGGCTTCGTCAAGTTATTGTGCCAGAGTTTAATGATACAAAAGAAAGCGTTTTGAAACTCAAACAGTTTGCTTCAAACTTAAAGAATATAGAAAAAATTGAACTTTTGCCTTATCATGATTTGGCGAAGAAAAAGTATAGAACGCTTGGCATTCCTTATAAACTTGAATACGTTAATCCAATGGATAAACAAAAATGCAAAGAACTTGAAAAGTTGTTAAAATAAAAAATCCCAGTTGGGATTTTTTTAATGGCGTAGCGGACAGGATTTGAACCTGCGGAAGGGAACACCTTCACACGCTTTCCAAGCGTGCGCCTTAAACCGCTCGACCACCGCTACATAAAAATATAAGTATAGAAAAGAGAATGCAGTCGAGTGGTTTAAGGCAAAAGGGAAAAGGAGCAAGTTGCTTGCTAGGTTGAAGCATGAAGTGTGAAACCTTTAAAGCAATTTGAGACGTGCGCTCGACCACCGCTACATATATGCTTATTTTATATTTATCGCTGCTTATTGTCAAGGTTTTATTTCGTATAAAAATTTTTATTTTACATTTTGCATAAGATATGTTATAATGAAAACTATGAAAAAGAAGATATTAAAAATTTTTGTATGTATTTTTGTTTGTCTAGCCTGCGTTTGTGGCGGATTGTTTTTGGGGGTTGGAGGACAATCTCAAGAGAGTTTTGGAAGTCAAGTTGCAAATGCTTCTGACGATGGGATATCACTGCAAGAGAGAAATACAACTTGGAAGAGAATTCAAAAGAATATTGTCATTGATGAAAATAAAACTTGTGAAATCACTCAACTTGTTACTGTAAGATATGCAAGATCGGGGATTAATGTAGGGGTATCTTTGCAAGTATCAAGAGTGAATGAGATTACACGAATTTATAATGGAAAAACTTATGTTACAAAAACCATTGCAAATCTTAACAATTTATCTGCAAGGGTTAAAAAAGGTGACGGGGATTTTGTCGAAGAGTTTAGTGAACTTGAAAATTCTGGAGCGTTTTATTTTTTAAACATTGGCGAACTTGGGAAATATAAAGATAACGAAGAAGATTATACTTTTGAAGTAAAATATACCTATGATTTTGGCGAAGATTTTATTTCTGACTTTGATGATTTTACCTTTGACCTTATGGATTATGATTATATTCAAAAAGTCGGTGAATTTGCAGCTTCGGTTACACTGCCTAAGGAATTTTTAAGTCAAGACCAACCTCTTGAAGATGTTTTGTCTTTTAGAACCAACAGAAAAAAAGAACTCGGTTTTGAGGCAGTGCAAGCTCAGTTTGATAATCAAACGTTAACAATTTCTTGTCAATACCCAGGGGTTGTTCCTGCCGAAACTGGACTTACTATGCAACTTATTTTGCCAAACAAATATTTCAATACAAGCTTTGCCCCAAACTATATGTATTATGTTGCAATGATAGTTACAATCTTGGTTAGTTTAGCCATCGTTGCATGTTTACTTGTAAGCCGAAAAGGCAGAAAGGCAGTTATAACTACCGAATTTTATCCACCAGAAAACTTTAATCCAATTGATGTAGCTAAAGCCTATAGGGGAAGTGTTAAACCTAAAGATTTTGCTTCACTAGTTTTGTATTGGGCAGGTAAAGGGTATGTTGATTTAATACCAAGAAGAAATGGCAAAGCATTTACAATTGAGAAATTAAAGGATATGGAAGAGCCAATTGCTGGCACTGACAACTATATGGGCAAGGTTTATGAGAAAAAATATTTTGATGCTTTGTTTAATAAATCTAATGTCTATGACACTGAACATGCTTCAAAAATTGTGAATTCAAAGTTAAGTTCTGCAATAGACAATCTTTATGATATGGATGATTCAACCAAGAAGAAGACTAGATTATTTAAATGGTTAATTCAAATTTTGGCAATCCTTCCAATGCTTTGTTTTATAATTTGGAATATTACGGTTGACTCAAATGCATTTTTATTGCTGTTTATGTTCTTATTTCCGCTAATAGCACTTATGGTTTTCATGCATGCAAAGATGGGTTGGGCTTTGATTTGGTTTAAAGTAATTTGGTGTGCTGGTTTCGGCATAGTTCCATTTTTGTTTATGAAAAACTATATGTTTTTAACTTTAGATATTTTCAATCTATTTTGGATAAATGTTGCAGTTCTAGTTCTTGGCACGCTAGCAGTGAAAATTGTTAGAGTTTGCTCTCATGAGTATGATTCTGTTCGAGGTAAAATTTTAGGGTTCAAAAAATTTCTTGTCAAGGTTGAAGTCGATAAACTTGAAAGATTAATTCATGACAATCCTAACTATTATTTTGATATTTTGCCATTCTGTTATGTTTTTGGAATAACTAAGGTTATGGAGAAAAAATTTTCTTCGCTTAGGGTTGAACTTCCTGAGTATTATCATGGGTTTTCAACAAGGGCTATGTATATTTATCTTGGTCGTTCAATGTCTTCAATTTCATGTTCATCCTCATCTTCACACTCTGGCGGAGGGTTCTCAGGCGGTGGTGGCGGTCATGGTGGCTCTTCCGGCGGTGGCGGAGGAGGCGGTGGTGGCCGTGGAAGATAATGCCTTACTTTTCTATGCTAGAAAAGTAACAAAAGACCCGAGGGGTTGCGATTCCCCTCGGACTCCCACAAACGCTTTTAAGGTCACTATAAAATAGTCGCCGAACATTTGGTTCGTGTAATTATAAGAGAAGAGTCGAAAAAGTATGACTAAGAATTTGTGAAAAAATTGATGAAAAGGAAAAACAAAATGGACGAAAAGTTTAAAAATTTTTGTGAGTTTTATGCTTTTACACATAAACTTAAAGATCTTATTAAAACAGGTTGGAAAATTTGGGAGAATAAGTGCTGACAGGCTTGAAAGTGTTGCTGAACATATTTATGGAACGCAGATGCTTGCCTTTTCTGTAAAAAGTGAACTTAATCTTGGTTTAGTTATCGAAAAAGTCATCTTTATGCTTGCTTTTCATGAGCTTGGTGAGTGTAAGGTTGGAGATTTAACAATTTATGATAACATAACCAAACAAGAAAAACACAACCTTGAGTTGAAGGCTGTTGAAGAATGTTTAAATACTCTTTCAAATAAAAATTGCGGGGGGGATATTTTCAATCTTTAATGAATTTGAAGACCGAAAAACCAAGGAATCAATTTTTGCTCACATGATAGACAAGCTTGAATGTGATTTGCAAGTTAAATGTTATGATGAAAAAGGTTATTGTGATGCAAATCTTGTAAGAAAAGATGATTTAGAAAAAATTAGACAGGAAAGGATAAAAAAGGGGGACAAAACACTTTCACAAATGTGGATTAATTATGATAAAGAACATGTGGATTATGATAAACTTTTTAATGAATTAGCAGATTATATAATAAAAAATAAAATATTTAAATAAAAAATGCGTTCCAGAAATGAACGCATTTTTTAATCTAATGATTAGATGTTAAGAAGACGCAAAATTCTACCCTTAACAATCATCAAAATAAGGTCTATAACCCAAAGAATGAAGCCGAGACCAATAAGGCGAATGATGCCAGCAATGATTTTGCCTTCGCTAAATCTTGTTAATGCACCTAAAATCCATGCTGTGAAAGGAATGATAGCCAAGATAATGCTAACAATTCTTCCAAGTCCAAAA
>CAMUGK010000010.1 GCA_947088415.1 uncultured Bacillota bacterium
ATTTTTAATAAATATACATTTTTATTTTTATTTTGAATTTAATATTAACAAATTAATTACGCCATGTTTTTTGGCTTTATCAATTTTAGCTGAAGTTATTATTTGACCTTCTTTAACAACTATTTCATTGTTTAAACCAAATATATCACAACTTGCTGTTTTGTTTAAAAGTCCACTTGGTGCAAGCGTAACTTTGGCTGGAGATGAGATTATTTTTTTATTATTTTCTTGAATTTTAAATTTTGAATTTGTATTTTCTTCACTTAAATTTAAACCTTGAATTTCAACTTTATTATTTATTTGATAACTTGAAAAATTAAATTTTTCATGTTTAATCATATTTTTCTTTGCTTTTTTGCCAAAAAAGACAACATCAATTCCGTTATTATAAATTAAAGAAATTGGAAGTTCACACCTATCAGTAGCCAATAAACTTGGTTTATTATTTTCTAAAACCACATCTTTAACTTGACCTAAATATTCACATTTATCACTGAAAACTCTTTTGCCAATAGGACTGTTTGTTTGGTCTGAAAAATTTAAAACAAGATTGTATGCACTATCAATAAAAATGCAATCGCCAATATTTTTAATATTTTCTTTTGGCAAAAAATTTTCTCTTTCACTTTCTTCATCGGCAATGACAAGACCTAAAAAATTCTTCAAACCTTCATCATAACAAACGCTTAAAACATAGCCAAGGTTTTGCCCATTATCTATCGCGATAACTTCTTTTGCAATCAAATTTTTACAATTAATTCTTTTCATACAATAGCCTATTCACATATAATTTAGGTTATTATCAAATTCTAAAACTCGACAAATTTTGCAAAAGATATTATTTAACTTAAATTTTAAAATTGACAAGCAAGCTTGTTTATGCTATATTATTTAAAGCGAGGTTAAAATGAAAAAAGATTTTGAAATTACAAAAGATATGACAATTTCAAGTGTATTAAAACTCGATGAAAAATTGAGCGATGTTTTTATTGGTTTTGGCATGTTTTGCATTTTTTGTCACATGAGTGAAGAAGAAACCATTGCCGAGGCATGCCAAGTTCATGGTGTTGAAACCGACTTTCTTGTTGATAAACTCAATTCAACTTATCAAAAACTTAATAAAAATAAAAAGTAGCACATAGCCACTTTTTATTTTTAAATTTTTTCTTTTATTGTTTTTAATAGCCTATCTATCCCCTTGCCAGTTTTGGTTGAAATTAAGACTTGGTCTTCTTTCATCAATACTGGTTCTTTTAATAGGTCGGCTTTATTGAAAACTAAAATACGATTGTTTGTGCAACCAAGGTCATCCAAAACCTTGTCTGTAACTTGAATATTTTTTATATATTCCTTTTCGCCATCAATATTTTTTGTCATGCTTGCATCAACCACATGCAATATTAAGTTGGCGTCTTTCGCTTCTTCCAAGGTTGAAGAGAATGCGTCAACAAGTTCATGTGGCAATTCACTAATAAACCCTACTGTATCAGTCAAAATTGCGTTTTTATCACCTAGATAAAGTTTTCGACTGGTTGTATCCAATGTTGCAAACAATCGGTCATCGGCGTAAATGTTATCTTTAGTAAGCAAATTTAGTAAACTGCTTTTGCCTGCATTTGTATAGCCAACTAGTGCAACGCGTGGAATGCCTGAAGACTCTCTTGAGCGTTTTGTAACTTGGCGTTGAGTTTTGGCTTTTTCAATCTCTTTTTTTATTCTAGCCATTTCGCTTTCAAGTTTACGTCTATCAAGTTCAAGTTTACTTTCCCCTGGGCCACGCATACCAACACCAGCCCCACCAAATCTTCCACTCGTTCCTTGATATTCTTTAAGCCTTGGCAAAAGATATCGGTCTTGTGCATATTTAACTTGAAGTTTGGCTTCGCTTGACAATGCACGTGACGCAAAGATGTCTATAATAAGTCCAACTCTATCTAGAACCCTACAATCTAATGCATCAGAGATATTTTTCATTTGTGAGCCTGTCAAAGCGTAGTCAACAATAACTAAAGAAATCTCTTCTTCTAGTTCTTGGATTGCATTTTTTATCTCTTGCAGTTTGCCAGAACCTAAAACAGTTGCACGCGAAAAATCCTTAATGTTTTGACTAAACGATGTCACCACATTAAGTCCACTTGACTCGGCAAGTCTGTTTATCTCGCCAAGCTTTCTTTCTTTATTATCACTTTTTTTAGTGCATACGACAATTGTCACACAATTTTCTTGCACCTTTTTGTTTTCATGAAGTTTATTTGCCATAAACAAATTTTAACACAAAAACAATATTTTATCAATTCTTTTAAGCCAAAAATTAGAAATCACTTGCCAAAATAGAGCCGTCCTTAATACTTATGATAAGGTTATAACTTTTGTAATCTCTTCCAACAAAGGTAAAACACCAAAAAAGATTATCATCATCGCCCTTTAACCCTAGTATTTTCAAATAACATTCCCCGTTTAATGTGTTGTTTGATATATTTTTTTCTAAAAGTTCTTTAAATTTTTCAATTGAAGAATTTAATGCGTCTTGCCAAGAAATTAAAAAGTTTTGACTTATAAGTGGACAAGAAAATTTAAAGTTGTTTATTTCAAACTCTAAATTTTGATCTTTTTTAATGGCAAAACCTAAATCCCCCATATATGCATTCGCAATAGGATTATATTCAAGAATGATTTTGCTTTCAAGGTTATTTATGAAAACCTTACACTCAATTTCTTTTGCTGTTAACGCAAGATTTTTATCTTTTAAAGTTATAAGCGAAAAATCGACAGTATCATGATGAATGCCATCGATTAAATATGGGTTTTCCCGCCTGCCCACGCTGACCGAAAGTGAAAAATCTTGATTTTCAAAAAGATAATAATCTTCTGTTATTTCACTCATATTATTTTTAACAAGATTTTGAGTTGAGGTTTGACAACCATTTAATAGTGGCAAACACAAAATAATAAGAAGAAAAGCAAACTTTTTCATAAAAACATGTCCTTTTGTAGTAAATTATGTTTGTTTTTTATAAAAAATGTTGTAAAATATAAAGCAAAGGAAAAATTATGGAAAAAGATTTAAAATTTTATTTAAATAAAGCAGTTAAAGAAGGCTTTTGTCTTGGTGCTTTTAATTTTTCAAATATGGAATGTTTACAAGGCATCGTTGAAGGAGCAAAACAAGTTTCTTCCCCTGTGATTATCTCTGTAAGCGAAGGTGCATTAAGTTATATGGGCGAAGCTTATTGCATGGCTTTAGCAAGTGTTGCAAGGCAAAACAAAGGTATATTTTTGCATTTAGACCACGGCAAGAGTTTTGAAATTTGCAAAAAATGTGTCGACCTAGGGTTTGATAGCATTATGATTGACGGCAGTGCTTTAAGTTTTGAAGAAAATCTTAAATTAACCAAAAAAGTGGCAGCCTATGCACATAAAAAAGGTGTGCTTGTTGAAGGCGAACTTGGTCAAATTAAAGGCATTGAAGACAACGTGTCAAGCAAAGAAAACCATTACACAAATCCACTCAAAGCAAAAGAGTTTGTTGCAAGAACCAATGTAGACACTCTTGCCGTTGCCATTGGCACAAGCCATGGGGCATATAAATATAGCGGAAACAACAAACTTCGTTTGGATATTTTAAAAGAAATTCAAGCCAATTTGCCAAACTTTCCACTTGTTTTACATGGGGCGTCATCGGTTGACAGCAAGGTTATAAGTGAGATAAACAAGTTTGGCGGAAGCATTGAAAGTGCAAATGGCACACCTGTCAAATATCTTAAAAAGGCTGCAACAGAGTTTAATGTTGCAAAGATTAACACCGACACCGACCTTCGACTTGCTTCAACTATGGCAGTTAGAAAGACTTTATTCAACAATCCACAAACAATAGACCCTAGAGACTACATGAAACTTGTCCGAGAAGAAGTTAAAAAGACAACAATTGAAAAAATAACAAAAATATTTAATTCATCAAACAAATTATAAAAAACAATAACTTGTGCTGTTATTTTTTATATTTATTGAGATGCTTCGACACTAATTCACTTTTCCTTCGACTAGACTTTGGTCTCACTTACTTCGATTTATCAAAATGTTAAGCACATCAATTTCTTAGTCGCTCAGCACCTGAACTAGTCGCACTATATCTGGTTGCAACGTGAACTAAATATCGCTTTACATCTTAAATATCCCCAATAGATAATTACAAAGTTTTTAGACTTATGAAAAAGAGAACTATGATTAGTTCTCTTTTTCTTTCTCAATATATTTCTTCTTTGTGGACTCTCCGCCACGAATGTGTTTCTCTGCAAAGTTTTCGTCCAAAATCTTTTTTGTCTCTTCATAAAGTGACATGTCAATTTTTGGCAAACGATAACTCACATCATTGTGGATTGTGCTTTTGCTGTAGCCCAATTTTTGGGCTGTTTGTCGAATGGTTTGATGAGTTTCTTTTATATGCCCTGCGGCTAAAAGAACCCTCTCAACAAGATAATCTTTCACAGGTTTACCTCCACAAAGTAGATTTATGTCGATAAACCGCAAATTATGTCATAATTTAGACATAAAAAATCAGAACTTATTTTCTGATTTCTTCAATAACTTTAACAATTGCGCCAACTGTGCGAAGTTCTTCAACCTTATTGTCTGGAATTGAAATGCCAAATTCATCTTCAAAAGTTGTAAGCATTTCAACAACATCAATAGAATCTGCGCCAAGTTCCATAATGTCAGAATCTTCTTTAATATCATCTGTAGTAATGCAAAGTTGTTCTGCCACCAATTGTTTAACTTTATCAACAGTTTTCATAAAATCCTCCACAAATATTTAAATTCATTTAAAGTATAACATAATAATTAATTTTAAGCAAATAAATCAACAAAAAAATGCCATAAATGTTACAAATAGGCATTTTTTGTGTAATTTTGAGATTAAGAGTTTTATTTATTTTGGAATTCTATAAAATTGTTTGGGTCAACTTTTTGACTGTTTTGTTCAAGAGTAAAGTGTAAATGAGCTGGCATATCACTTTCATTTGATGATGTTTGTGATGCAACTGCTAATTTTTGCCCTGCAGTAACATTATCTCCCTTTTCAACTAGCACATCTTTACTAAGGTTTGCATAAGTGCTTACAAAGCCATCACTGTGACTAACCTTAATATATTGTCCAATGTCATAACTATAACCAACCTCAAGCACTTTGCCTTCTAAAATTGAATATACAAAGCCGTCGTTTGATGTCAAATCCATAGATAGATGTGCTTCCCATTGATTTAAAGTTGCATTTTCTTGCAAGTCTGTGCTTGAAAAATCTTTCAAAATTTCTGGATTTGTCATTGGAAGTGAAAACACTAAATTCCCAGTTGAAACATTTTGATCATCATCTGGAATCTCAGTATTATTTGATGTAAGTCCAACAACCAGACCTGTAACAGTAAGTGCTAAAACTAACACTCCTCCAAACATAACCGCCCCAAATCTTTTGAAAAAATCTTTAACCTTAACTCGTTTTTTTATCTCCATAGTTTTTTACCTCCCTGTCTCTTTTATTGACAAAATTAAATTTGTTTATACATAAAGTTTTTTATTTTTAAAAACCTATTAAAATTGCAGGAAAACCAAGAATTATCTGATTTTCTTTTACAACAAGTTGCATATTAATTTTTTTATTATTTTGATAGTAACATTCGTTGTAATATGGCGAATATCCATAAAAAACTTTATTTCCTTCGACGTCGCCACCTTTAAAACTTTCAGCTTTATAGAAAGAAAAAACTTCGTCTACATTTAAATTTTCAATATATAAGATTATGCCATCAATATTTTGAAAGTTTGGCAAGGTCTCTTTTGCATCTTTCAATGAATAGTTATAATAAAATTGATTGCCACTTTGTATAAAATCCTCACTTTCTATTTTACTTTTTGACACTATGCAAACTTGGCTTATATTATCATTGCTTAAAATATCAAACTTGCCAAAGATAGACAAGCCTAACAGACAACCACCAACAATTAAAAAAGTCAATAATCTTTTCATAACAAGATTATTGACGTTAAAAAATTATTTAATCTATAAGATTGGCATTATCACAAAACTATCGCCAAAATAATACAAACAAGAGCAATTATAAAACAAAATCCGCCACCACAAAAATATAAAATTGTTTGGGCTTGCTCATTTAATTTAATTTTTTGTTTTTTAACAGGTTTTTCTTGAACCTCTTCTTCCTGAGAAATTGTTTGCGAAACTATCTCAACTTGTGGTTGAGGTTTTTCAATTTCATTTTGAACTTCTGGTCTTGGTGGAATTGGTCTTGGTGGTGGAGGTGGTGGAAATCTTCTATTTTCTTCTGCCATGGTTAAACTCCTAAAATTAATATGCTTTAATTTTACATCAAAACCCAAAAATTGTAAAATGTTTTTTAGTTATTCAATAAAATTATATCCCCAAAAGGCGTCAATAGTGTGGTCCACTGACAAGGTTTCAACCAAAAAGGTTATTAAATATGTTCTACTGCTAGATAAAGTATACTGTTCATCTAAATAAACAGAACTACAAAGCGAAATTTTATTTTGTGCTGCAAGCGGATTTTTGAAATAATAATAGCCATCATTTTCATTAAAAACCCAATTTTCTGTAGTCACTAACGAAATTGGTTGAAATTCATTAGATGATGAATATACAAATGACTTTGCACGAACATAAACATCACCTTCTTGCTCAAAATTTTTAATAGCAACAATTTGGCTTAACCTTTCGCCACTAATAAAAGAGCCACTTAAATTCAAACTTACCGAATTTGCCGAGTTTTTGTAAGTATCTATTTCTATATTATTGCCAAGTTGAAAGTCTGTAACTTGTTTTTTATCGTTAGAAAAATACCACCCTGAAACCCCAAGATAGATAGATAAAATAAGTAAGACTGACAAAATTATTACTGCAAACAACCAACTAAAAAAACTTTTATCCTTTTTCATAAAACCTCTTGAGAATATTCTTCCACAAGAGGTTTATTTTTATGCTTTATTTTTTGCTTTTGCTTTGCGTTGTTTGTTTCTATCTGCCCTAAACTTGTTAATTTGATCTTGCTTAAAAATTGAACTTTCCATCATCAAAGTTTCACGACGAAGGGTCCACTTGTATTTTCTGTCTCCATAGAATTTGTCATATATAATTATTCCAAGCCCTTGAAGAAGATAAACATAATTGGCAAAGAACTTCCATAGTAGTAATGCCCAGAAGGTATCTCCTGCAAAATATAATGTGAAAAGAACCTCAAAAGAGATTTCGCTTACACCACTACCGCCTGGGAGTGGAGAAAACCCTGCAGCTAAATCCATCATAACAGCCATTATAAAGAAATTTGAAAAAACGCTTCCATCAAAACCTTTAAATGTGCAAAATACAAAATAAGGAAGAGTAAAATTGCCTATAACTTTGATTGCATATGAAAAGAGTAAAATTATAAGACCACGTGGCGATTTGGCATATTGTTTCATAACTGATTGATAATCTTCAATCACTTTCATAACTTTTTCATATTGTTTTTCGTAATTTTTTACAATCTTCATTTTTTGAAGAAGCCTTAAAGTCCAAACAACAAGTTTTTTACCTACTTTCTTACTTGCAGACAAAAATATCGTCATGAACAAAACAAATGAACCTAATACAAAACCAATCGTGCTGATTGTAATTACATAAGGGTTATAACTATTTCTTGAAAAAGCAATAATCATGCAAACAAATGAGACAGTAACCCAAACAAGTTGTTGGAACACCATTTTTGCAAGTGGAATGCTCATTGAAGATTGAAGTGGCACATCATGACTTTTAAGATAGGTAATTTGAAAAGGTTGACCACCTGTTCCAAGTGGAGTGACATTATCATAATACCTTCCAACTTCACTAACCTTAAAAGCAAGCCCTGGTCGCCATTTGCCAACACTAACTTTAAGCAAATAACTTGTTGTAAATGTATCTGCCAAAACAATAGCCAGAAAAACCAATAATAAAACCAAAAAAGGCCAAAAATGAATAGTTAAGTTTTGTGGGGCTGTAAGTTCGCCTTTCCCAAGAATTTGCCACAAAAGCATTGCAACAACGATTGCAATATTAATAAAGAAGAAAATCCAATTTGTAATCTTTTTCTTTCTTGAACTATGTTTTGAAACTGCTTGTTCTGCTTCGTCAAGTTTTTCTTTTTGTTTATCTTGAATTTCTTGAGTTTTATCTTCTGATTTTTTAACTTCTTGTGTTTTATCAAGGGTTGATTGTTCAACAAAAGCATCGCTGTCTTCTTTAACGATAGTCAAATCTTCGTCAATAACTTGCTTTCGTTTATTTTTCATATAGATATATATTAACAAATAAAAAAGCCAATGTCAAACTTTTGACAAAAGCTTTAAAATTTTTTTAGTTTAACTATTTTGCTTGTTTAAGATCTTTAAGTTGACTTTCATTAGGATAGAAAGTGCATTTTTCTCTTAAAAGAGAGATGTTTGCATTTTCAAGAGAAGAGAAATTGTCAACATTTAAAATATCATAAAGCTTATCAAAAATGGTTTTGTCTACACAAACATTAAGTCTGGTTGTATAAAGAGTTTCTATCGCACTATTTGAAAGCACATTTGTTTGACCATTTTCATAACCATGAATAATACTGTCAAAAAGGTTAACACAAGCACCAGTATACATCAAAACATGATACCCATTTTCTGTAAGAACAGGTTGTGAAAGGTCACCAATTTGACCACGACCATCATTAAAAAGTTCTGTTCCAGCAAGAGTGAATTCTTGCACCATTTTTGAATATTTTTTATATTTTCTTCCATCTTCCAAAGTGATTAAATCATCGCCAGTTGCCGAGTCTGCTTGAGATTTGTTCACACCCATAACATAGTTATATTCGGCGTTCATAATTCCAGGGTCTTGGTTGAAAATATATATAAATTCATTAAACTTTTCTGCCTTTTGAATTGGGTCAGAAATATTTGAAATTACTCTATTAATATAAGTGTAAACATCGGTAACAGAGATTTTATCGCCAGAAATTGTAAATCCTTCAAGCCCTAGTTCATTCCAATTAATATTTTCGTCAATTTCAACTTCGGTATAAATGCCTTTTGAATCTTTTTTACGAACAACAGGAACTATGCTTGCATTAATTTCATCAACACGAGCTTTATAATCTGCATATTCAATTTTCCCAGATTTCAAATCCTTTTCTGCTGTTTTTAAATCTTGAGTTTGTTTATCTGAATATTTGAATAAAATATGTGAAACTGTATAGAATTTTGTTGCATTATCCCCTGTTTTGAAATAGTTAATTTTGCTTAAATCACTTAAAACGTCTTCTTCATAATCTTCATCTTCTTCACGAACATATTGAGTATAAGAATTTAAAACTTGTTTGCTGTAAAGGTCTAACATTTTTTCAACAGTAACATTTGAATCTTTAGTTTTACTTTTAAATGAATCGGTATATTTTTCAACAAGATAGTTTTCTTCATTAATTTTGTAAATTCTATCTATTTCTCTTGTAAAAAGGTCAACATCTTTGTTATCTTTGATGTTAAGTCCTTCTTCACTCTTTTTAAGTGCTTTTCTATATTCAGAAAAGGCTTCTGAATAAATCTTTCCACCATTTTCTGAATTTGCAAGTTTTAAAAGATTTTGATAGATTAAATTTTTATCTTCCTTAATTTCAATATCTTTTTTCATTGATGCATCATAATTAAAATCTGCCAAAAGTTGGTCTAAGGCTTTTGATTTTTCAACTTTTTTAGTGTCAAAATTGTAATCACCCTGTTTTTCATAACCTTTAAATTTAATTACCTCTTCATCTTCTTCATCTTCACCATTTGAAGTGCCAGTCACTTGATTGACATAAGTGAAAAAGTTGTCTTCCAAAGCATCATTTGTCTGTTGCCAAAGATAAGTTTTTTCTTTATCGTCGAAAACATAACCATTTTCTTGTGTAAATTTTTCTTTTGCTGTATGAATAACAAGTTTTCTTGATTCAAGTTGTTTTAAAGTGCTGTCAATTGCTTCTGGTCTTTCTTGGTTGTATTGTTCAAAATAATAACCATAACTATTGTAAGCTGAGATAAGTTCTCTTTTGGTTATTTCAATTTTTTCGCCATTTTCTAGCACAATTGTATCAACAACTGCGTTGTAATATTTCTCCCAATTGGTAGTAATCAAAGAACAGCCTGTAAATACAGACATGGTTATCATCATAATTGCAAGAATAATTCCAGTAAATTTCTTTTTCATTTTAACTCCAAAACTAGTAGTATATTAAGGAATGAAAGCCTATTCCACTCCTTACATTATTGTCTATAATAACACAAATTAGACATATTTTCAAGTAATTTGATAATTTTTATAAAATATATATACAAATTATTTTACATTTAAAATAGTCATTTGGACGAATTGATTTCAGAGAACATATCAATCATAAGGTCAAGTTTATCTTTTGTTGAGGTTTTTTTGTCAAAAACAAGTTTTGGACTATTGTCAAAGGCAAGTTTTCCACCATATGAACTTAACGCTAAAGCAAGTTTTGGAGAGATAACTTCTTGCGTTTTTTCTAGGTAAACTATAAGTTCATTTGAATTTATGCGAATACGATTAACGTTATTGCCACTGGCAAGATTTTTTAAAAGTGCGATATTGCAAAGATTTTTAATCTCTTTTGGAACATCTCCATAACCGTCACTAAGCGATTTTAAAAGTTCATCGCGTGAATTTTTACAAGAAAGTTCACTGATTTTTGTGTATAGCAAAATTCGTTCTTGACTTTCTTGAATATAATTTTCTGCAATAAATGCGTCAAGTGCAACTTCCATTTTAATTTCTTTTTCTTCTGCTTTGCTTTTACCTTTAAGTTCCCCTGTCGCTTCTTCCAAAAGTTTAACAAACATATCATAACCAACTTTGGCTATATGCCCATGTTGTTCTTTTCCAAAAATATTGCCTGCTCCCCTTATTTCAAGGTCGCGCATAGCAATTTTAAAACCACTGCCAAGACTTGAAAACTCTTTGATTGCACTAAGACGTTTATAAGCATCAACTGACAAGATTTTGTTTTTATCATATGTGAGGTAGGCATAACTAAGTTTATCACTTCGTCCAATTCGACCACGAATTTGATAAAGTTGACCAAGTCCAAGTCTATCTGCGTCAATAATAATCATGGTGTTTGCAGAAGGAAGATCGACACCATTTTCAATCAAGGTTGTTGAGATAAAAACATTAAACTCACCTTGATAAAGTTTATTGATGACATTTTCTAAATATTTTTCCTGCATTTGTCCATGAGCAATGCCAATTTTTGCATTTGGCACAAGACTCTTAATGTATGACGCAAATTCATCAATATCTTCAACACGGTTATATATAACAAAAGCTTGACCACCACGCATAAGTTCTCTATTCAAAACATCTTTGATAAGGTCATCACTATTTTCCACCACATAGGTTTGAATTGGAAGTCTTTCTTTTGGTGGAGTTTCAATAATTGAAATATCTCGAATTCCAGAAAGCGACATATTTAAAGTTCTTGGAATAGGCGTTGCTGAAAGCGATAAAACATCGATATTACGTTTAGAATTGCGAATTTTTTCTTTGTGTTCAACCCCAAAACGTTGTTCTTCATCTAAAACTAAAAGTCCTAAATCTTTAAATACAACTTGATTGCTTAAAAGTTTGTGAGTGCCAATAAGCATATCTATTTTACCTTCAGCCAATTTTTGTAAAATCTCTTTAGTTTGGGCTGTAGACTTAAATCTATTTAAAACTTCGACTTTCACGCCAAAAGGCTCTAATCTTGCTTTTGCTGTCAGATAATGTTGTTGAGAAAGAATTGTTGTTGGACACAAAAGACAAACTTGTTTGCCGTTATACACAGCTTTAAAACAAGCACGAAGTGCAACTTCGGTTTTGCCAAAACCAACATCGCCACAAACAAGCCTGTCCATAACTTTATGGCTTTCCATATCGTGATTAATTTCGCTTATACTTCTTGCTTGGTCATCTGTTAACAAAAAGCCAAACGCGTCGGCAAAATTTTTCTCAAGATATTCATCTCTTTTAAACTTAAAACCAACTGCCTTTTCACGTTCTTTATACATTTCAATAAGTGAAAACGCCATTTCTTTAAGACTATCTTTAACTCTGGCTTTAAGACGAGAAAACTCACCGCCACCAAGAGATGAAAGTTTAGGCTCTTCTTCACTTCCAATATATGCCGAAAGAGAATTTGCTTCTTCACTTGGAAGATATAACACCCCGCCATTTTTATATTCAATAACAAAATAGTCTTTTTCATAGTCGCCGATTCGCATGCGTTCGATTTTTGTGCATTTGCCTATGCCATGAAAAGAATGAACAACATAGTCGCCAAGTTTTGGCAAATAGAAAACAGAGTGCTTGCCTTTAGAAAAACTTGCGTTTTGTTGACGGAAAAGACTGTCCCCGCCAATACCAACAATATTTTCTTTTAAAAAACTGAAAGAAAAAGGAAAGTTAATACTTGATATATACAACTTGCCATCTTTAAAATCTTCTTTGTCAAAATCATGATATAAAACACCGTTTTCTTTGAAAAAGTCAAAGAGTTTTTGTTTATAGTTTTCATTTCCAGCAAAAAGAATAACACCCTGACCAGATTTTAAATAGTTTTCAACATCAAACTTTAATGCCATAAAATCTGTAAGATAATTTCGGGTAGCATAACTATGATTTATATAATCACTTTCAATACCACTATTATCAAACTCAAGATTGCAAGCTTTTTGCAAAGTTTCAAAGTCGACATAATTAGACTCTTTAAATGATGACATGGTTTTGTAACTAGATTTTAAAAGTTCTATTTCATCTTGAATACGTTTAGGTTCGTCTAAAACTGTGAAACCTGACAAATCAAAAATATTATTTTCGCCAAGTGGCAAAAAACTTGGTGGAAGTGAAATTTGAGAAATTTTTTGTGTATTTTTCATCTCTAAGGGGTCAAAATAGTGGATTTCTTGAATTTCATCATCAAAAAACTCAATTCTTACTGGTTTTTCACTGCCTGAAATAAAAACGTCTAATATATCTCCACGAAGTGCAAAACTTCCACTTTCAGAAACAAGACTAACTCGTGAATAACCAGAATTTGTCAAAAATTCAATAAGTTTTTCAAGATTATAACTCTGTTTTTCTTTAAGTTGAAGCGGATTATTAAAATAATTTAAATCAAACTTAACAAGTGCCGAACAAGGCAGAAAAATGAGAGCATCAATTGAGTGAGCCAAATACAAATTTATCGCTTCAATAAAAGGAAGAAGATTTTTATCATCAGGACTATCAACTTCTCGTGAAGATGAGACAATTTGACTTGTTTTGCCAAGCCCCTCTAGTCCACGCTTTAGTTTTGTAGCTTCCGAAAAATCTCCGCACAAAAAAATCAGCGGGCTTTTATCTTGACACAAAACTATCTTTTCGCCTATGCCCGCACCAGAAATTCTTTTGCTTGATTTTAGGCGTTCTAGCCTTTTATTTAAGTTTTTCATTTCTTTCTATTTATTTTTTATCTTTTCTAAAACCATATCTTTTGCTTTATCTGTTGCTTGGTCAAAAAGCTCTTTATCTTTTATATTAGACAAAACAAAATCTGCCAAGTCCATTTTTTCATCTCTGCCAATTCCAACCTTAACGCGTTCAAATTCTTGACCAATGTAACTTACAATGCTTCGTAGCCCATTATGAGTCCCCGCCGAGCCATGCTCACGATAGCGGATATCTCCAGCAGGCAAATCTATATCATCTACAACAACAATTATCCTTGCATCTTTAAAATCTTTTTTTAGCAAAGTTACCGCTTCGCCAGAATTGTTCATAAAGGTTTGTGGTTTGACCAAGATAACTTTTTCGCCTTGATAAAAACTTTCGGCAATTAAAGCTTTATATTTAGCCTTGCTTATATCAACGCCTAAAAAGTTTGCAAGTTTGTCAAGCACCATAAAACCAAGATTATGGTAGGTGTTTTGATATTGTTTGCCAGTATTACCTAAACCTACAATAATAACCACTTTTACACCTCTTTACTTATTATCTCTTGACAAGACAAAGTTTTATTTTCAATAATTTTGCTGTCTAACACTTTGCAGCCAAGCAAAGTTACACCTTCGCCTAAAATTGAATTGACAACAATATTATTTTCTTGCAAATAACAATTTTTTCCGATATATGTGTTGCCTTTCAAAACATTGCCACGTTTAATAACAACACCATTTTCTATTTCAACATCGGCATCAATAGTTATGTTTGATTTATCTAAAAGACAAACCCCATTTTTTTCATGATAATCCAAAATTCGATTTTGTAAGATTTGATAAACACTTGCTAAGGTTTTTCCGTCAATCACTCTTGTAAACGCTTTTTCATCAAACTTGTCAAGACAGCCTAAGATAAAGTTTTCAATGTTTTGCAAATATGAAATTTTAAAAACATAACCTCTAAGAAGTGTCATTGCATTAAGACGATTTCTCACAAAATAGTCTGCGATTTTAAAAACAAGATTTTTATATATAAGTGGTGTATCACTGTAAAAAACTGCAATATATGGTTTTTCTGTTTGAATATTTTTAAGCCTGTCAATAATATTTTCGCTATCTTCAACAACAAGTTTTTGACAATTTCCACCTGCCATAAGCACCCAATCTAAACTTGGCCTACCGCAAATGTCTTTACCTAAATTTTCTTCTTGAGTTTTAACAACTACAAACAAAAAGTCATCTGCAACCCAATCATAATTTTGATTAGATAGCACTTCTTCTGGCAAAATCGAACTTTCTTCTTGAATTTCTTCTTCAACAGGAAGATTGTCAAAATCGAAAGCAATTTGATTTTTTGCTATTTCTTGTGGTTTTTGTGTAATTTCTATAGTTTCCATAATTAAATTATATACAATTTTTAACAAATTTCCAAACAATTTGAAAAAATCTATCAAATTCATTTTAGTTTATTTTAGTTTTGTGCTAAAATAATTGCATTAAAGGAGTAAATTTTTATGAAAAAATCTATTCGGGTTAAAAACAAGGTCTTTTTGTCATGCATCACAATTCTTATGCTTGCTGCAAGCGTATTTACTTTCAGCACACTTTCTTCTCCTGTCCAAGCTTCCGAGACAGGTCAAATTTATGCTTCATCTTCCGAATTGAAAGTGACTGCATTTGACAGAAAAGGTGGAGAGATAGATGAATTTAACCCTGATGGTCAAATCGGAGGTGTAAATTTCTTCACTTATAATTGGCGTTCAACATCTAAATTTAAAGTTGAATTTGACACAACAGGTCTCACTCTCACAGCACCTTATTCTTACAAATACTCACTTCAATATTTGGAAAATACACCTAATCATTTTGATAATTTAACAACTGTTACCGAAGATATTCCAAATGCATCTGACTCAAACCTTACAAGTTTGGATCAAATTCCATCAATTGAATACTTTATTGATAAGGAATCTGGCTCTCCATCTCTTGGACACGAATGGGGAATTTATAGATTTACACTGACTATCAACAATTCAAACCCTTATCACTCTGACTTTATCTATGTTGCTCCAGACAATCCTCCAACCGAAGAAATAGAGATTACAAAGAAAAATGTCCAACCTGATGGCGATTTAAAAGACGCTACAGCTTATGAATTTACTATCACAAGTGATAGTTGCAAATATATCAATAAAAATTTAATTCGTTGGTATGTTAAAGGCAAAACTTATGACGGAGTTCAATATGCTTATCATGTTGACGACATTGGTAGTGATGAATTTTTAACTTCTGACTATCATGAAAATGCCCTTCATGAAGCCACATCTGAAAGAGAAAAAGGCTCTCTCACTTTTAAATTTGAAACTAATCTTGGTGGAACTTGGGATGTGTTCTGCGTTGTATTCAAAGAAGTTCCCGCTTCAAGAGTTGAAAACATTGCCTCTGCTCAATCTACTAGGTCAAACACAATCAATGTTCCAACTGGAAGAGAATTTCACGCTTCATATATAATTTGGATTATCATTGGTGCAGCAGTTCTACTTTTAGGAGTTATCATATTTGTTATTATAAAATCAGTTAAAAAAGAAAAAGTTTGGTAAAAAGCCAAATATTGCACGACTAAACTAATTTAAGATAACTAAAAATAAAGCATTGAAAAATTAATGCTTTATTTTTTATAACACATTATGAATGCTTGCACCCATAAAGTGAAGATAAGATTGACTATAAAAATTTAAATGTTCAAGTGCTATACGAAAATCATCAATATTGTCAATAACTATGCAAGCTTTAAGTCTTGCAATTTCAACCCCTATCTCTTGAATACTTTTATGGTTGACCATATAGCACATATTGCTTTCATTTTTCGACCAAGAATATTCTATGTTATCAACAAGGTTTATAATTTCTTGATCTCGCAAAGTTTCCCTCTCATGCAGAACTTGTTCAATTTCATATGCTTGGGCTTGAACTTGTTTAAGTGAATCTGAGACAATATATTCTTCCAAGATGCAAATGCCGATTAAAAATAAAAATAATATGCCAAAATTTATGTAATGAAAAATTTTTGTCATGATTTTATCACCCCGCTTGCCGTAAAACTTTGACCTTCCCCTTTCTTTGGTTGGAAATATGCAAGCCCAGCCTTATCTATGGTAAGAAGCAAAACTTCTTTAATGTTTTTAAAACCTTTTTCTTGAATTATGGAAATTATTGTTTCTTTACTTAATCCTGCAAGTGAAAGGTTTTCTTCCATAATCTTACCTTCGCTTATAAGTGTTATTGGAATAAAACTTTCTTCTGCACCAGTTTTAAGATCGCCATTTGTTGCTGGCGAAAATTCAGCTTTAGGCATAACAGAAATTTTGCCATTAGTTTCCATAATTGCATATTGAACTTGAGATATTGAAAAATAACCAGCATTTCTAAGTGCTGCTAATACATCATCTATTGAGATGTTAAGCATTTTGATTGCATTATAGTCAATGCCTTTTGGATTTATCACAATAACAGGTTTGCCTGAAATAAAGCGAGAAAAACCTATGCTGTTTTTTGAAATTAAAGTTAAAATAAAGTGCAAAATGGTCAAAGTGAAAAGTGGAACTATTCCATGAAGAACTGGAACTCCAACTTCTGCCATAGGAATTGTGGCAAGATCGGCAATAATAAGCGTCAAAACAAGCTCAAAAGGTTGCATTTGACCAATCTGCCTTTTGCCCATGATTCTAAAAATAAAAAGCACAATTAAATAAATAATTATTGAACGTAAAACTATCGTTAACATAGTTATATTTTAAGTAGTTTTACAAAAGTTATACTTTTATTGCCTTTTTCTTTGAAAATCTCTTTTTTGTCATATTCCAAAAATAAGTTACATCAACGACATTGAATATCGAACAAAGAGTAACAAAACTTACCACAGCAGTAATTCCACCTAAAATTATCGATACAACGCTTGGAAAAAAGTTGCTTGCAAGGCTTGTCACGAAAGAAGAAAGTGCTGCCGATGGAATCATAAGAAGAGAAAGTATACAAATTGGTTTTAAAATTTTAAGTTTAACTTTGGTCTTCTTCTTTATCATGCGAATATTGAGAAGTGCTGTCACCACAAAACTTATACCCATTCCCCAAACAAGAGCATTTATTCCTACCAAGGACGGCAAAAACCACATTGAAAGAAACATAAATATTGCACCAATTACATAATTGACAAAGCTTTTAACTTCAAGCCCGAGTGAATTAAGCAGAGCCGATGTTATATTTGTAATTCCAAGTGGAAGCATAACCCATGCTGCCGAAGCAAGAAGAGTTCCACTTAACACCTCGTTATATAAAAACAATCCAGTAAGTTCGCCAACTCCAATATAAGCTGGCACAAAAAGAGCAGAAACAAAAATGGCAAACAGAATTGAAGTGCGAATGCGTGTTGAAATATATTTTTCATCATTTTTGGCAAGTGCCGAAGAAATGTCTGGGATTAACGCTGTTGAAAGTGAGCCTATAACTGTGCTTGGAACATAAAGAAGTGGCAATGTCATGCCAACAGCAATGCCATAAAGTGACATGGCTTGACTTGAAGTATAGCCAATTGTCATAAGTCTTGCTGGAATGATAAGTCCAATCAAAGGTTGAATAAAACTGCCGGCAACTCTTATTCCTGTTATTGGAAGACTTTCTTTTAATAGTGGTTTAAACACTTTTTTAGATGGTTTTTTAAGTTTGCCACCATAATAGAAAAATAAAAGAATTACAAAAATCATTGAACCAATGCAAGCATAAGTCAAACTTAATGCAACATTAAAAGCATTTTCTATGATTGAAAGTGATGACCCCACAATCAAAACACAGATAAAAATTCTAAGCACTTGTTCATAAAGTTCACTTATGCAAAGTGCAAAATAATTGCCCTGCCCCCAAAGAGCCCCACGAAAAACAGAATAAACTGCACTTGTGACAAGTGCAGGAATTAAAATAATCAAAATTTCAATGCATCGACTATCTGTGAATAGATTTGCAAATAGATTTTTAAATGCAAAGACAACAATGCAAATTACCAAACTTATTGCAAGAGAAAAAATAAGAGCTGTTGAAACCAAACTGCCTTCACTTTTTCCGTCTTTTTTAACTCTATACCCTGCACTAAGCCTTGAAATAATAAGCGGAATTCCACTTGACACTATTGTAAGAAGCACCATAAAAACCGAAAATGCCACTTGATAAAGTCCAAGCCCTTCAGCACCGACAACCCTTGAAAGATAAATTCTAAACAAAAAGCCAAGCACTCTTGTAAGAATTGAAAAGAAAGTGATTAAAGCGACAGTTTTAAATAAAGATTTCATGGACACCCCTTAAAAATAATGTATTAAGTGTAAATCATGTTTAATACAATATTTTAAAAGGAGAAAGCATGGAAATCAAAAATAACCCACTTTATAAAATCAAAGAAGGCGACACATTAAATTCAATTGCTTTAAAATTCAACATAAACCCAACAAGCATTTTGCTTGTAAATAACATCACACCAAAGAACATTAGAAAGGGCTTTGTTTTGTATATTCCAAAAGTGTGAAACAAAATTTATAAATTTAGCAAAAAAGGTTCACTTAAAAATAATTTATAAATCTATAACTTTTTTATTTAATTTTTTAGCATAATCTCTTATTTTCCAAGAATTTGAATATTTGTCAACACAAAAAGCAATTAAATAATCACTTTCTCTGACTTTCCATTTGTTTGCTTCGATAATTCTTGCTTTATATGGAACATTATCTAAATCTAACAAAATCACTTCATCATAATTCTTTTGTTCGCTCAAATACCAATTTGCGCACATATAATGTCTATCTAACTGCTCTTTTTTTAGTTCATAACATCCTAAAAATTTTTTAAATAAGAGAGGATCAGATATATCATAAGGGTAATAATCTCTTTTTAAATTTTTTAAAAGAAGTTCATATTCCTTTTTGTCTCTTCTACTAAAAAATTTGTTCGTTTGATAATAAGGTTTTATTTTTATTATTT
>CAMUGK010000011.1 GCA_947088415.1 uncultured Bacillota bacterium
CTTTTATTATAAAATTTTTTTCATGCAAAATTACAACTATAAATCTATTTGTATTTTTAACTTTTATATGTTATAATATCTTGAATTTATATATTACATCAAAAAGGTGGAGTTAAATGAAGAACAAAGTTAAAAAAGAAAAGTTTAATTTAAAAACTAAAAAGAACAGATTAATTTTCAGTTTTTCTATAATAGGTTTGGCGGTTGTTGTTACGCTTTCTATTTTGCTTCCTATTCTCCTTATTGCAAAGGACAATCTTTTTGTTATCCCTGAACTCTCTTTGCCAGAAGAAGATCATTACGCTTTAAGCAAATATACTTATGATCAGCTTGACGATGTTAAAGTCACTGTCCGTGCAGACACTCGAACTTTAACTAAACGAGATCTTCCACGCAAAGAAGTAAGCATGCTAAGTGACAATTTTTCATTGGTCTATGACAAAACTGCTAACAAACTCTTTCCATATTATGAAGATTACACAACCTCCTCTGAATATTTGGCAGACCCGAGTTCCAAAAAAGTTGCAAAAATCAGTTTTACAGAAAATAATTATCCAAAACCTTATTATAGTCAATCAATGTCGGCATCAAAAGTTCATGCTGCTGCCACCGCAATTGGAAAAAGTGATGAAGATTATTTTACTTATTACAAATATATGCTTATGTCACAAGGTCAACATCTTGCTCACGAAGCTGCTTGGCGTTCGGCTTTAACCGCAAGCGATGAGGGTGGAATTAATGAAGAATTTGCATCATGGCTTAAAAAGCACCCTGCAGCAGACGGACAATACGGAGCAGTTGTTGGAACTGACAATGCTGTTGAAAAAGAAATTCTTTTAGACCCTATTTATCGCACATGGCATACAACTGGGCTTTATCTTCCTGCTGGAGAGCCTGTTACAATAAAAATCGAAGGTTTAAAACCCGGAGAAAGCATTGGAATAACTCTTGGTGCAAACAATTCACTCGCTTGGCGTGGCGGATCTCCAAGTGCAAGCGTTATATCTGAAGTAACAGGTGGTAAAGCTTGGAATCAAGTGAATTATCAAAACTCAACAAGTGATTACTTCTTTAAACAAGCAGATCTTGCAACTGCTGGCGGAAAATTTTTTGATTTAAACAATGCAAGTTCTTCTCCATTTCTTCAATCTCAATGGAAAAGACAAAATTCACGTGCACCTTGGATCACTTGCGATTTTAGGTTTACAGAAAACAAAACTTACACTTTCGGATTTGCTTTTGGTGGACTTATTCAAATAACTATGAACAATTGCTATTCTCAAGTTAAAGCCACTATAAATGGAGCTGTTGAAACCCCACATTATATTCTTGGCTCTACCACTACAGATTATTTTAACGACTATCTCAAAGAAGCGCCTGGGGTTATTGCAGCAATTGATACCGAAAACGGACTTCTTGTCGGGCCAACAGGAGAACTTGGAAGAAATATAAACGGTTTTCCAAATATGCGGACTGTCAAAAAAGAAGAGATAGACAAACTTGCTATGCTTTGGCATTCTTTTATATCAGTTAATGAATCCTTTACAGGTGGAACTTACAATCGGTTTAACAAAATTATGTTTGACTGGCATGTTCCTGCAGGTGCAGCTGTTGCTCTTGGAAACTATTCATTTGCAATGCCAAACTCAATGTTTAGAGATGCTTTGAATTATCAAGGCCTTTTAAAAAGTGGAACTTGGGGAACGCTTCATGAAATTGGGCACAACCATGGCTCTGCTTATGGAGTTATTTGGGGCTTTGGAGCTGGAAGAGAAGGAGAAGTTCGTAATAATGCACTTACTTTACTTTCTTATATAATGTTCTGCGATGTTGGAACAACTATTCGTATGGGACGCGACGCAGAACATGGTGTTTATGCAAACCCATATAGAACTTTAGCTCAAACTTTAACTTATAAAGACAGAAAGGGCGATTATGATGATGGAAGTTATGATTACTTCAGATGCCTTGGAATGTATTCAAATATTATGCACTCCTTTGGAGCAGAAAAATATTATGAGTTATTATATTCATACAAGCTTAACCCTTCTTTTATTGAAATCGACACAAAAACATTAACAACAACAGAACGAAATAGAGTTAAACGCGCGGATTTTGCATATAGATGTTCAACTGTCTACGGAATGAACTTTTTAAATTATTTTAATAATTTCTACGCAGCAAACATTATAAACAAAATGTTTACACAAGAACAGCTTAATTTTATGAATTCACTTCCAAATTATAACCCTATTTCAAATTTTTATGCTGGCGGGATTGACGGAGTTAAAACCTCGGGAGACTATGAGGTTAGATTTGGCGACGATATTACCTTTGACCTTATGTCAACAACGATAAGCACTCTTGACGAAAATGACAAAAAAGGTTTTGAAATTATTTCTGTAAATAAACCAAAGTATGGCTCCATTAGAAAAACCCAAGACGAAAAATATGCTTATTCTTTCAATAAAAACTACACCGGCCCATCTGACGAATTTTCATTTGATGTTAAACTGAATGACGGTGTTGTTCATAGACTAACTATTTATCTTCGAATAATTGGCTATAACACTGCAAGAATTTCAAGATACGTTGGTGTAACCGATCCTGGAAAAGGCGGGGCAGTAATGTTTGATAGTTTTAACCAACAAATTTCAGAAATAAAACCTGAACATCTTACTTCATCTGTTGGAGCTACTCTCACCCCTTTCACTTCTAGTCAACTTGAAGTTCGCACATCAGATTTCTGGTGGCAATCCCCTGTAACAGGTCAAGTGGCACTTTCAATTGGTGGCAATGTTTTAAGATTATATGTTGGAAAAGATTTCCAAAACTTAGAAGCAACAGGGCTTGTATTCTCTGGTCAAATAAGTGGAACAGACACCCGTTTTAAACACGTTTTAAATGTTGAGAAAGGAAAACATTATGCTATTCGACTTATGACTACAAATAAAGGGTCGATGAACAAAAAGGTTGGTGGAACTGTTTATGTTCTACAAAAAGATAGCCAAGTTGTTGGCGTCCCAAATATGAGTGATGAAATATTTGCAGACCTTATAAGTCAAGGCGCAGGTTATCAAGCAATTCCAACCTCTCAAGTCTTCCACCCTTCCTATCCTTTAGGAAAAGAATTCACAACCTATGAATTCCAACCATATTTTATGGTTTCAAAAAAGAACAATATAAAACTTTCAAATTCTGGCACTGACAAAACAATGTGGGAAGTTCTTAAAGCTCCCGAATTTATACACGGCGGGGTTGCTCATGAAGACCCAATCAACAACCCTGGAAAAATTTACGAAAAACATGTTCAATATGTTCCACAAGTTGACGAAAATGGAAACGAACTTAAAGACGAAAACGGAAATGTGATCAGAAAGGAATATAATGTTTATTATAATATGTGGAACTATCTTATAGATGGTGAAACCGGAACGCATCTTCATACTTCTTATACAGGCAATTATACTCCTCTTTCAGAAAATAATCCTCATGAATTTATAATTGACACACAAAAAGTCCAATCTATGAATTTCTTTAAAGTTACTACTCGTAATAACGCAAATTCATATATAGAAAATTTTGAGTTTTATCTAGCAGATGAAATGAAAGACGATGGAAGCTTTAATTGGAACCTTATCAAAACAGGAGATAGAAGTTTATATAATAAAAATTCTATAACACTTAAATTTGAAACACATCAAGCAAGATATCTTCGTTTGGTTGTAAAAGAGACTTCAGGCGGAAAGTTTTCTGTTCTTTCAGAAATCGATGCAGGCATTGAATCTCCAACACAAAAATTGATTTCACTTTCAAGCTCAAAATTGTTTACCACTTCTGGCTTTAAAAGCACTACAACCATTGATAGTGAACCAAATGGCTATTTAATGTCAGAAAGTGCAAATTCAGCCGCAGTTATAAAATTTATTGGTGATAGCGTTTCACTTTACGCCAGAACTGATCAAGATTGTGGCAAAATCAAAGTGATTATTGATGGCGAGGCTCAAGAAATTGACCTTCACAGCGATTCGCGTGAGTCACGCAAACTTGTATTTTTAAGAAATGATTTAGAAAATAAGGAGCATACTATGGAAATAATTACAATGGGCAGTGGCAAAGTTGTTTTAAACGCTTTAGGCCTCGGTTATTCGGCGTCACTTTTAAACGCTTCAAACATCTATCTTGAAAGAGCTTTAACAATATCTTTAATTGTATTTATAGCATTGTTTATATGTCTTGCCACACTTACACTTTGCCTGCTGTTTATCCCTAAATTTAGAAACAAAATGGGAAATAACAAAGCAATAAATTGGTTAGACAAAAAACTTGAAGAAAACAAGACTAAAAGAAAACAAAAAAGAGCAAACAAAAAAGCACAAAATTTAAATAAACAAGCACAAGAAAAACAAAATACATTAAAAGATAGTCCGCAAAACAAAAAAAGCACTAAAATTGAACAAGATGTGGGAAAATCGAAAAAATCTCCTGCAAAGTCAACATTAGATAAAGGTTCAACTAAAAGAGTTAAAAAATAATTAAAAATCCACCAAAAGTTCACGGTGGATTTTTTGTCGTATAATTTTTTATAATAACTAATTTTTTATTTGCTTTTAAGTTTTTGTTTTGATATAATTCTAATATCAAAAATAAAGGATTTAATAATGAACGATAAAAATATAATTTTTGTGGATTGTTTCAACACAATAATCAATAGAAAATTTTCACCCAACGAGGTGATTTATAATTTTACAGAAAAGCTCGGTGAAAAGTATAAAATAGAACCAAGTGTATTATATAAAATATTTATTAAAACCAAAAACTCACTTGCAATTACGAGCAAGCTTAAGACTGGCGAAGCGGAATATTGTTTTCTAAATGACAATCTTGGCGGGGGGGGGATTTAAGTGCTAATTTTTCAAAAAAGGTTATAGGCAAATTTAACCAGATTGACCACCCTGCTTTTCTGAAAGATGTTTACAGATTTTATCTTCTTGCCGAACAAGAAAGCCATTCTTTAAATGATGCGGTTGTAAATTTATTAAAACAATATAAAAAAGAAAACAAAAAAATATATATTGTTTCTGATTTTTATTGTGAAAAAGTATTTTTTGAAAGTTGGCTTAAAAACCTCGGTGTACGCGAATTATTTGATGATATTTTTGTCTCTTGCGAATTTGGCTGTTCAAAAAGAAGTGGCAAGCTTTATAAAAAAATAATTACGCTATTAAATTTAAATCCAAAAGATATTTGTATGATTGGCGATAATAAAAAATCTGATTATCTTAACGCAAAGAAAAATCGAATTTCCGCTGTAAAGATAAATAATCGTCAACTTAAAGATAGCAAGACCTTTAAAAAGAAAATAAAGTTTGGCGCAAAATATAATGAATTATATAATGTTTTTCATTCCCAAAATCAATATAATTTTTCTAACTTTGCTTTCCCTTTATATTTATTCACCAAACGTTTATACACTGAACTTCAAAACCATCATGCTAAAAATGTATTCTTTTTTGCTCGTGAAGGTCAATATTTAAAATTCTTATTTGATAAATATTGTGAAATTAATAATTTAAAAGACATTCAATCGCACTACTTAAGAGTTTCAAGAAATAGCATGCTTTTAACAAGCTTAAAACCAATTCCTCAAGAAGACTTTTCTGCAATGAATTGCTACTTTTATATTACAATAAAAAAATTTTTAACAACATTAAATTTTCATGAAAGTTTTATAAAACAAATATCAACCGAATTAAATCTAGATATAGATAAAAAGTGGAAAAATTTAAACAATTCTAAAGATTTTAAAAAACTTTTATCTAATAAAATTTTTATAAATGAATGCAATAAAAAACGAGAAAATAATCGCGAAGCATTTTTCTCTTATTTGAACTCTTTTGGTGTAGACATTCTAAAAGACGGGATGTTTGTTGTTGATGTAGGCTGGGGCGGTTCGATACAAACTCTTCTTATGAAAACCTTGGGTGACAAAATAAAAGTTCAAGGCTTTTACATCGGTGCAAGAGATAAAACAAAATCTGATATTGAGGTTAAAACCGGCCTTTTATACTCGCCTAAAAGAAAAACTTATCGCGGTCACAAATATTTTCATCATGATATGGCATATTATGAACAACTACTGCGAGCAAATCACAATAGAGTTGATGAATATATAATGAAAAATGGAGTTGGCACATATCTTCTTGACACCAAAGTTGATGATGAAAAAAATTACAAAAATTTAATTCAACCAATGCAAAAAAGAATAACCGAAAAATTTATCTCAATATGCCAACTTGATGTGTATAAAAATTGTTCATTAATTGAAGATTACGCAATTAGAGCATTTTATAAAATGATTTCAAAACCAACTAAAAATGACTATAATTGGCTATTTAAATGCGAAGACAGTCATTTTGATAACTTTGTAATTGTCAATTATAACTTTAGACTTGTAAGTCATGGACTTAGAAAAGCTTTCTATCGACTTAGTAATTTAAATTTTAAATTAAAATATTCGCTTACTGCTAAAAAAATTAAATTAAGTCGTGCCAAAAAGTAATTTCATTCCTTATTAAAAAGCCTATTTATCTTTTCAAATAGGCTTTTTTTGGTGCACCAATACATTTCTTCCCCAACAAATCTACACCATTTATGTCATTATTAAAATAAATATTATCATCTTCGGAAGTATTTGTCAAACTTTCATTGAACAAGTCAATAGCACTCAACTCTTTAACTTTTATGTCTAAGTTTAAATTCCCACAGACTCCTGTGGGAATTACATTTATATAAACTTCAACATTATCTTTATAGACAATTATTTTATTTAGAAAACTCTGAACAATCATTTTTCTAGTTTCAAAATCTTGTTCTTTGTCAACTAATATTTCTTTTGCCTTATTTATTGCTTCTTGCAATTCTTCCTTGTTAATTGTAATACAACCTAAGTTTTCTTGCTCTTGGCTTTTAGACAATATTAATTGTTCTTTCTCTTTTTCAAATTCAGTCAACTTATTTTCTAATGTTTCGCTATAATGTCCATTAGCAAATATATTAACAATGTTATTAATCTTCGTTTCTACATGTTCAATTTTCTTTTCCAATGTTTCTATTAAACTAGCATTACTCTTTGTTGCTATAACAAATTTATTATAATCGTCATAAATCTTGTCAACGAGTTTAGGGTCAGACAATATGCTTATAATTTCATTAATAACTAACTTTTCTATGTCATCTCTTCTTATTGAACTATTTTTGCAATATTCTTCTTTTGGACTACCTTTATAATACTTTCCGTTATTAGTACATTTATAGTAAACATAATCTTCGCCCTCTTTACATTTCTTCCAGCCTTGATAACTCTTGCCACATTCTCCACATACAATTTTACCAGATAACAAATAATGTTCCTTTGTATTTGATGGACTTCTATGTACTCTTTGAGCAAGTATTCTCTGAACTTTTAAAAATGATTCTTTATCTACTATTTTCGGCATTCCACCTTCAACTCTAATAACATTTTCTTCATTGACACCTCTTATGATTGTGCCTCTTTCACTAATTACTGTCTTTGTTTGATTAAATAAATAAACGCCTGTGTATCTTTCATTTCTTAATATTCTATCTAGTATGGTGGCATTCTTAAACTCTCGTCCTTTATTGTCTTTATAGCCTAATTCATTTAACTTGTCCATTATCTCATGTCTAGTGTGTCCTTGTATAGTCATTTCAAATATTAACTTAACAGCCTCTGAATTTGTAGGGTCTAAAACAGTGTCATGCAAAACTCTTCCTTTTTTACTATACTTAACTTGTCCGTTTTCCATTCTTGGCACTCTCATATAGCCATAAGGTGGGACTCCACCATTGCATTGACAATTATGTGCATTTTCATTCATACCTTTTTTAACCTCTGTTGCTAAGTTTTGAGAATAAAAGACAGCCATAGCCTCTAATAATTTTAATAATATTTGACCTTGTGGACTTTCATCTATATTCTCACACACTGAAATAATCTTTACACCATTTAGTCTTAACTGCCTTTTATAAAAAACGGTGTCGTAATCATCTCTTGAAAATCTATCTATTTTATAAATAAGCAAAGTATCAAACTCTCTTAATTTACTATCTTTAATCATTTGTTGAAATTGTGGTCGTCTTGCTGTCTTTGCGGAACAAGCCTCATCAATATACCATTTAGAAATAATCAAATTATGCTCTTGTGCATATTTAATTATTGCTCTCTTTTGCCCGTCAATACTTTCTTCTCTTTGTCCATCACTACTAAATCTACAATAGCCAACTGCATAATTTTTATTCTTCATCATCTTTCTCCTTATCTTTGTTTTCAATTAGCGAATATATAAATTCATATAGTGGGTAAAGGTTTAATATATCATTACACTCAACTCACTCTTCCTTTATATCTTCTTTTTTTCGTTTGCTTGTTGTAATCTTTTTTAACTTTTCAACTTTCATCTTTTAACTCCTCTTACTTAAAATAATTACATACTTCTTGCATGTACATTATATTATACAGTACCTCTACTCACTTTCAGCCAAAAGTTAAAATTTATTATTTCATGAAATTATTAAAATAAATAAACTTTCATTTACAACATAATTATTATAAAACCCTTTAAAATAAATGGCACGAAAAATTACGATAGGGCAAAAGATAATCCCTAACACTAGTGCATGTGGTTATATTGTTTTCTTTTTTAAATCTTTATCTTTGCTTCAAACCATAGCAAAATACTTGCAAAATCGCGTGTTAAACAAGCGAAACATATTTAAGCACATAAATCTATTGATTTCGCCAAACCTCTTGTTATTTGCGAGATTTTAAATAAGACAAAAAAACAACGACTTTTAATAGCCGTTGTCCTTTTTCTACTCTTATTTGTTGTTATGCAAAGTAAGGGTAGTATTGTGGGTGTATTGACTTTATACCATACAAATGGCAAACCTGAGCAAAGTGGTCTTTATTTAGTATCTTGTAATATTTTCCGTCTTGTTCAATTACACCATTTACTAAAAGATTTTTTAATAGGCTTTCAGCAGTAGGATAGCCTATATGAAACAATCTTTGTAAGGTAGCAATTGAAACAACATTTAAAATATCTAAGGCTTTAAAAAACATTTCGCTCTTGTTAAGTTCGCTTTCTAAATCTTTAATTACTTTCATTGTTATTTCTCCTTTAAATCTTTTCCTACTGCTTATGATAAATTAAGCCGTATTAATTATAAATAATAATAAAAAAAGAAATATTTTTAAAATAAAAAAGACCTTTTGAAAGGTCTTAATACTCTCGTTTTCGTATTGATAAGAAACTCAATGGTAAACATAAAATCATAAAAGCAAAACTTGTAATTATACTTGATAAATAAACTCCACTTGTTAAACTTGTAGTAGTTAGTAGACTGATTATTGCGGTTGGGAATAAGTAGTAAAAATTAAATGATTCAAGGAATTTTTGTCCTATAAACATTTGTAATAGCATTAATATAACTGGTATAAACATTTGCATTAAAACATTTATAGTAATACTGCCACCACTTTTGCCTATTTTTGTTGCTATCGCGAATATAATTCCATGGATTCCTACAACAATAATAAGTTGTATTAAGATATTAATAAATATTTTTCCACTAAAACCATCTACATTTTTTAATAATATAACACCAACTATAAATGCTAAAATGAAACAACTAAAAGTAACAACTAATGTATATAAAAAAGAAAGGATATATTTTGCAAAAAATACTTTTTCTCGTGAAAACCCTTTTGAATAAACATTTTTCATTATTCCATTCTTTCCATTTTCACTACAACAATAACTGCAAACAAAGACACTTAAAACTATAAAAAATAAAGGATAGCCCATAATTGGAGTAATAGCAGAAAGTGTTAAATGAACAATCGTTTTAGTTTCGTTTGGGTCAAAAGATTCTGTAGCGGTCATTCCAAAATGTGTTGCTACAACACCTAAAATAGTAAATATTAAAAAGAATGCCAAGCAAATGTATGGAAAAGGACTTTTTATTAACTTTCTAAATTCAAATTTTAATAGTTTCTTCATCTCACACACCAATCCTTTCAATAAAGTAGTCTTCAAAATCACTTTGTGAATCTTTAATTTCTTTTACTAAAACACCATTTGAAATAAAGTCTTGTAAAAGTTTTGTTGTGTCCAAATTATCGTGTGTGATGACAATTTCATTTTGATTGGTTTCAAACTTTAAGTCTTTGTATTTAGATTTTAATATTTCTACCGCTTTGTCAATATTATCTACTTTTACTAAAACTTGTTTTACGCATTGCTTTAAGAGTTCATCAGCTGAAATTTCTTCAATCAAATTTCCATTGTTGATTATGCCATATTTGGTGGCTATTTTAGACAACTCGTCTAATAAGTGACTTGCAATAAAAATTGTAATATTTCTTTCTTTATTTAACTTTATAAGTAGGTTACGAATATCTTTAATTCCAGCGGGGTCAAGTCCATTTATTGGCTCATCTAAAACAAGTAATTCGGGGTTACCAAGTAGTGCAATTGCAATTCCAAGCCTTTGTTTCATACCTAGTGAAAATACACCTGCAACTTTCTTGCCAGTGTCTTCAAGCCCAACAAGTTTTAATAGGTCGTTTATTTCTTCATCAGTACCACCATAAAGAATTGAAAACCTTTTTAAGTTTTCATAAGCGGTGCAATTTTTAAAAAGTCCAGGTGCTTCAATAAGAGAACCAATTCTTGCTCGTTCTTTGCTTAGGTCAGTATTTCCAAACAATTTAATCTCGCCACTTGTTGGAAATGCAAGACCTAAAACAAGTCTCATAAGGGTTGTTTTTCCAGCACCATTTTTACCTATAAAGCCATATATGTCGCCTTTGGCAATATGTAAGTTAACATTGTCTACAACATTTTTACCGCCGTATCTTTTTGTTAAATCTTTTGTCTCTAAAATGTACTCCATAAAAACCCCATATCATTAATTTTGATAATCGTTAATATCAAACCAGTTCGGTGCAGTAATTTCTTGATTGTATTTTATCACTGTCATTTTTCCATACGATTTACCCATGGTCACAATTTCTTGCTCTGGGTCAGGTATTTCATATTCCATACTCATTTCTACTTTTGTAATCATATTGTGATTGTCAAAATATACAATAGCATTTACACCTTGATAAGTATTTGACATAGGCATTGTAAAAGTATAACCATTATCAATGCTAGTTTTAGTTACATTGCCATTATACATAGTCGTAAATGCTTCATCAGTAAATAATGTTTCAACCATGTCGCAATAACTTTGAACAAATATATTAAGAGGATTCATAAAAACCATATTTCCACTTAGTTTTTCGCCATTGATGTTATAATATAAATTTTCGCCATCATTATAAACTTTTGCATCTTCGGTATCTTTATTAGGGTCATCACTCAAACTTAAACAATCTAAGACATATTCATTCCAGTTACCACCAGTATAGTCGGCTACTAATCGTGAAGGAATTTCAATAACTTTATTATCTTCATAATAAGTTACACTTGCTTCTACATTAAAGTCTATTTTTCCAAATTTTAAAAGTATACTTCTATTGCTTTGTTGCTCGTTACCATAAGTCATAGCCATTGCTTGTACTTGTTGCTCGTCTATCTTTAAAGCATTTATGATTGTTGTTTTTGCTTCTGCAAGTGTGATTGTTGTTTGATTCTCTGGTGGATTATCTTCTTTATGTCCACAACCTACAAACGCAAAACAACCGACAACAAGTAATAATGCCATACACACAATTGATTTTAACTTTTTCATAAAAAATACTCCTTTAACAAGAGTATTATAATATAAAACACCAAACGAAGTCAACTATTTTGTATACAACACCACATAATTTGGTGTGATACTTTAATTTTGAAAGTCCATTGTCTCGCAAGAAATAGCACTTTTGCCTTAAAATATTACATAGGAAAGGTGTTAAAATGGATAAACAAGAAATAATAACTAGAATAAAAATAATTAGAAATCGTGCTAATTTATCTGCAAGGTCGCTATCTATTGCAATAGGAATGAACGAATGGTATATAAGCAGACTAGAATCTAAAAAACAAGGCTTTTTGCCTAGTATGGAAGTATTTTTAAAAATTATGGAAGAATGTGGTTGTACACCACAAGAATTTTTTCATTATGATATTACACAATATAAGAAAGACGAAGAAATTATAAACTTATTACAAAAAGCGAATGACGAAAAGAAATCGGCTATAATATCGTTGCTTAAAAACTAATTGAGCAAATTTGATATATCTTCTACAACATTATCTTTAACTAAACCCATAATAACTGCTTTATAACCTCGCTTATTCATTTCGTACTGTATAATCTTCATAAGTTCAACAACATCATTTTCAAACGAATGTCCTTTTGTTTCACAAGCAAATAGTTTATTTTTATTTTCAAACATAATTTTTACCTCATTTTATATCAAAGTAGAATTATTACATTACAATAAATTTAGCCAAGAAAAAAGACAAGTTATAAAAAACTTGTCTCTCTTTTTAAATATTATCTATTATGTCAGCGTCATGTATATACACTTTATCTAAACAATATTTGTCCTTATCGTAATAATGCCCATCATAGAAAACTTGTCCATTTGTAGATTTAACTTCATTCATAAAAGAATTATATTGCTCTTCTGTCCAATTCATTTTATATGACATTTCTTTTTTCTCTTTTAGCAGATTTTTACTAAAAACAATAAACCTTGCATTTGAAGGGTATTTAGTAAGATATAGGTTATCTTGTTGAAGATTAGAAGTTTTAAATAAAGTTATATACTCAATAACACCAACCTCACGATTTTTAATTCCATTTTTGACGTCTACATGACCATATTGCCAATGTTCTTTTAGCCAATCTCTATTTAAAACTGGTGCTTTGTCTTTGAAGATAACAATTATATGTATATGATAATTATTGGTCCCATTTTGATAATGTTCTATTGTTCTAATATAATTAATACCCTCATATTCATTCTTTAACTTATTAATGAAAGATTTACACCTTGCAACAATTTCTTTCCATGTCATTTCTTCATTTGTGCCGAGTGTTAAAAACTTCATTTTGTCATATTGTAAGTCTAAGCCAAACAACATTTTTCTTGCTCTCTTTAAAGTCCTTTTATATTCCCTTGTCGGTGTATATTCGCTCTTAAATACTTTACTCTTACCTAATGTCCAAGGGCAAACATAATTACCACTTCTATTTGGGTTGAAAGGGTGTACATTTATAGCCACCTTATTTGAAAACACTTCAACCTCAAAACTTTTTTCTCTTGGTGTTTTCTCCAAGTTTTCAACAATTGTGCCAACCACTTCTTGTGGCACGAAAGCATTTTCTAAATGTTCCATATTTTTTTTCTCCTTTATTAAATTTTTTCACCGCATATGGAGGGGTGATATTTGATTTAATAGGGTATAAACTTGCACAGTTTAAAAAAATATGCTAAAATATTTTTAATAAAAGGAAAATTACTTATGAAAATAGTTCAAATCACTCATTCAAAGTCTGGCAAAATAGGAACGCATTATACAAAAGGACCAACCGACTACTTTACCGTATGGAGAACAAAAGAACAACAAGAGGAGTATAAAGATATGTATTTAAATTACAACAACTATTGTTTAAGCAATACAAGCACAAAAGAAAAAACAGAGAAAGATATATTAAAAGAGGTATTTCCTAATCAATTAAAAAAAGTGTTAAATAAAATATATTCCAAATGGAATCCATATTGGGTATGTTCTCAATCATATATACAAAGGTCAAGTATGACAAGAATATTACAAGGGGAAATTTTGCCTAACATTATTACCTTTGTTAGATTATTAGTTTTCATTAACAATCATTTAGATAACTTTAATATTTACTTTTTATTTTCTCCAAAGGCAGAGATGTTTAAAGAAGATAATTTTAAAGCAAGAGAAATAGAAGATGTCTTACAATACTTTGAATATTAATAAAATAAAAATACTATCTCCTTATTTACGAGATAGTATTTATTTCTTTCTTTATCTTCCTTTACTTATTACTTTATCTTACATTATCTTTCAAATGAAGAATACGAGAAGAATACGTTAATTATTAATATTATTTTTATTTTATTATATTATTAAAATAAATAAGACTTCCTTGTCGCTCCATTCTCTGCACATTTTACATTTAACAATTTAGACTTTTCAACCTCTTTACGACATACAAAGAAACCCCATAATCGTTGTTTATTTGTAAGCATTATATCACGATTTTTGAGGCTACTTGTTTTATATCTTTTATTATTACATTTCCCGAATATAGTTTCACGGGAAATTATGTTTGGTGCACCACGAAAGACTCTAACTTTCAACCCTCAGTTCCGAAGACTGATGCTCTATACAATTGAGCTAGTGGTGCAAGTGCGAATATATTATATCAAAAAAATATATTTTTGCAAAGATAAAATCTGATAATTTTCAAAAATCTTGATGTTTTTATTGGTTTTTTGATGAATTTATCAAAAATTTGTTAAATTATTTTGTTTTTTTATTGTTTTAGTATATTATATAATTAAATATTATGGAGGTTTTATGGCTGAAAAAGAAAAAAGTAAGATGAGCAAATTTGTTTTAACGCTTATTTTAATGGGCGTTTTAACCATCATTGGCTATGCACTTGGCGTTATTGTAACACATTTCTTACTTGGCAAAACTATTCAACAATCATTTACAGATATTCTTGCATTAATCTTTGCTGGAATTGGATTTCTTGGAGGTTTTATTTTAGGACTTTCTATTAAAACTAAAAAGAAAACAACCAGTAAAAATCAAGGTGAAACTGCAAAAGGCGAAAAAATTGAAATTCAACATGACTCAAGTTTTATGACCGAAGACCAACTTAAAAACAACTCTGACCCAAGTATTATTTACACAACTTGGGACAAATTGCCATCTCTTGATAAAACAGGCTTTGTTTTTAGACATAAAGTTAAAGGCGGTAAATTTGAAATTAACATGAAGCATGAAACACATGCACTTGTTATCGGTACTACTGGAACTGGTAAAACTCAAGTTTTGGCTGACCCTACTATTCGTATTTTAGCACACTCAAAAGAAAAGCCAAGTATGATTTTAGCCGACCCTAAAGGCGAGCTTTATGAAGACAACTATAACATTTTAAAAGAAGAAGGTTACGATGTTCAAGTATTAAACCTTGACAACCCTTATATTTCTTCACGTTGGAATCCTATGGAGCTTGCTTGGAACATTTATGAACGTGCTGGAAACCTTGCAAAAGAAGTTAAAAAGATTTCAGGTTGCACACCTGCTGAAGCTGGTTACAAAACTTTCTCAAGTGAAGAACTTGGTGGAAGAGAATATGGTGAAACTTGGTATGCTTTTCAAGGTAAAGCTTACCCTGACAATGAGATATTAAAAGAAGAACTTGAAGCCGTTAAAGCGCAACTTGAAGCAGAAGCAAAAGCAACTTTAAGAAACATTGGTATTGCACTTATTCCAGTGCCACCAGACACAAAAGACCCAATGTGGTTTAGAGGGTCACAAGACCTTATCGTTGGTATTATGGAAGCTATGCTTGAAGATAGTCGCGACCCAAGACTAGGCATGACAAAAGAAAAATTCAACTTCTATAATCTATATAAAATTGCAATGCACAGAGATTCTAACGGAACTGATAGCCAAATTGAAACTCTTAAGCATTACAGCGAAGGTCGTGACCCAAGAAGGTCGAACGTTCATGACCTTATGGCAACAATTTGTGGAACAAGTCCTACAACTCAAAAATCTTTCCTTGGAACTTTAGGCTCAAGTTTAGGCTTATTCAGTGATGAAGGTATTTTATATCTTACAAGTGCAACCGATATTAATTTTGAAAAAATGGCAGACAAGCCAACAGCGTTCTTCATTCGTTCCCCTGACCATAAACCAGAACGTCACCCTCTTACAGTTTTATGTATTTCTCAGTTATATAAAGTTTTGGTCGATGTTGCAAACCGCACCGTAAACCCTAAAACTGGCAAGGTTGGAACACTCAACCGAAAAGTGTATTACATCTTAGATGAGTTTGGTAATATGCCTGCAATAGAGAACTTTGGAACAATGGTTACGGTTTCTCGTTCAAGAAATATCTTTTTTGAGATTATATTACAATCATATAAACAATTAGATATTAAATATGGTGCAGATGAAGCACAAAACATTCGTGGAAACTTTCAAATGGAACTCTTCCTTGGCTCGGAAGACGCAACAACAATTCAAGCGTTCTCAGACGCATGTGGCGAAATTACTGTATTCACAAATGAAGAATCTGAATCTAAAACCGAACAAAAAGACAGCAACAGCACAACTAAAAATAAAAGCGTTCAAAGAACTCGTCGTCCTCTTATTGACAAACAAGAACTTAGAACACTTCCTAAATTCACTGTTATTGCAAAACTTTTCCGTCAACCAGTTATAAAAGAGCAAATGACAATCTTTGCTTTAAACAACAATTTCCGCAAAGACCCTGCTCAAGCACCAACAGGACTTGCAAAAAAACTTGATGTTGACAATATTGCTTATGACATTGAAAAGAGAAACAAGATTGTGCTTAAACCATCTTCTCCTTTCGACTTCTAGCAACCAGATGTTGCACGACAAGCCCGAGCGCTTGGCGGCTAAAAGACACACTTCCTGTCATCATTTCTACCAAAGCGAATAAAGTGAATATCGCGGAGAAAACTCAAATTAAACAACAGAATATCAAAAACATTTCTTACTTCTATCAATTAAGAAATGTTTTTTATTTCTAAAAAAAGAATCTTATTGTTGACAAAATAAGCAAAAACTGATAAACTCTTTTATGCATTTGCGGATATGGCGGAATGGCAGACGCGCTGGCTTCAGGTGCCAGTGATAGCAATATCGTGTGAGTTCAACCCTCACTATCCGCACCAAAATATTAATTCTATTTTTATTATTGGAGGGCTTTATGTTAATTGCTGATCTTAACAAATTATTTGCGAGCAATGAAATAAACAAATTATTATTAAATATAGCAAAATCACAAGACCATCGCATGTGTTTAAATAGCGATGTTATAAAAACTTTTAAAAATTTTTTTGCCGATATTATTTTGCTTAGTTTTGTTATTGATATAAAACCTAATGAGTTGGAAGAAATATATAAAGACAAAGAAAACTATTTAACTAAGAAACTAGAAACAAAATTAAATGTAAGTAATATATACAAACACAAAGATAAGGTTGAGAAATACTTTAATAGGATTTTGGGCAAAAAACGATACATATTTCATGGAACAAACTCTTCAATGGAAAAGTATTTTACAAAAGATTTGGATAAAACCCATGTAAATATTGAAGAATGTAAAGCAATTGATGCAATCTATCGCAAACATGGAATTTATTTGGCTTTTCAATCGGGAATTAGAGATTATAATAACAATAACTTTTTCGTTACAACATGTCCTAATTCTGCAACATTTTATTCTTTACAATCGCCCGAGTATTTTGCTCGATTTGCATCAAGGTCAGATTACTACAAAAATGACATTTATAAATATGATAGAATTGCTTATTATAGAAAAGATTTTAAGGCATGTTATAAAAATATAAAAAAAGAAATACAAGAGTTTTCATTTAACACAAAAGAAAAAACAAATGTAATAAAAAACTTTAAAAAGATGTGGAACAATATTGTTTTTGAAGACATGAAAAGCATAATTTTTTTTAATGAAGTTGAGTATGACAACAATCAACGTATTGATGAAAATCAAAATTTATTTGAGTTTCTTTTAAAATACTTTACAAAGGTTCATTTTGTTTATGATTTCAATAAGTTTAAGAATGATATCAATGAAATCGTCTTGCCAGATATAAAAAGGCATTTAAG
>CAMUGK010000012.1 GCA_947088415.1 uncultured Bacillota bacterium
TTTCTTTGACTTTTAAGGTCGTCATAAGAAACGCTGTCCACCTCAACATGAATATCTATTCTGTCCATAATAGGACCTGAAAGTTTGGATAGATAGCTGTGAATTTGATGAGGCGAACAAGAGCATTCCTTTGTCTTACTGCCGTAGTTTCCACATGGACATGGGTTCATGCTTGCAACCAAAGTGAAGGAAGCAGGATATGTAATTGTCGCGTTTGCACGTGCCACTGTGATAATTCCATCCTCTAAAGGTTGCCTTAAAGTTTCAATTGAATGCCTTGTATATTCTGGAAGTTCGTCCAAAAATAAGACACCATTGTGAGCAAGCGAAATCTCGCCGGGTTTGGAATTATTTCCACCACCAGTCAAACTTACAGTGCTTGCAGTGTGATGAGGACTTCTAAAAGGTCGGTTTGCAACAATACCCTTTTTAAGGTCAAGCTCACCCGAAACAGAGTGAATTTTGGTGACTTCCAAAGCTTCCTCAAAGGTCATTTCTGGCAAAATTGATGGAAAACATTTTGCAAGCATACTTTTTCCGCTCCCCGGAGGTCCAATCATAATGACATTATGCCCGCCAGCCGCTGCAATTTCAAGCGCCCTTTTTGCCTGTGCCTGACCTTTAACATTGCAAAAATCGAGTGCAATAACCTTTGACGCTAAAGCATCTTGATAGTCACAGGCTTGAATAGGCAAGATTTCTCTTTGCCCGCTTAAAAATTCAACACACTCAACCAAACTTGAAACAGGAAAAACCTCAATCCCTGAAATAAAACTTGCTTCATTTGCGTTGTCAGCTGGAATAATAAAATTTTTGAAACCCTCTTCTCGTGCAGATATAAGGATTGGCAAAACACCTTTAATTCGCTTAATTTGCCCGTCAAGACTAAGTTCCCCTAAAAAACAATATTTGTCAATGTTTTTTAAACTTAACTCTTTGTCAACACCCAAAATTCCAATCGCAATTGCAAGGTCATAAATAGGTCCTTCCTTTTTAATGTCGGCAGGCGCAAGATTGATTGTAATGCGTTTTACTGGATAATCAAATCCGCTGTTTTTGATTGCAGAGCGAACACGCTCCTTTGCTTCTTTAACAGCGGTGTCAGCCAAACCCACAACATTAAAGTTGGGAAGCCCTGATGAAATATCACTTTCAACATCAACTTTAAACCCTTCAATCCCTTTCAATCCAAAACTCAACACTTTTGAAAGCATAATTTCTCCTTAGTTAAAACACTTTGCATCTATTTTAACATTTTTTGCCCTTAACTCAAAACAAATTGAATAGATAACAAAATTTTTTAGATTTTGGTCTTGAAATCTCCTTTCTTTTGTGGTATACTCTTTCCATCAAAGGAGAAAACTATGGCAAAAATAAAACAAAAAGCCTACATACCAAGCGTCAGTGAATATGACAGAGCTTGGCATAAATTCAAAGCTTTTATGGGAGCAAAGCTCTCGGAAAAAGCAAAAAAAGATGGTGCATGGGAAAATAAAGACTATAAAGCAGGATATTTCTTTATGAGAAATCCTGTGTCTGGCTCGTCTTATGAAGTCTGGTATGGCGACCTTGGTGGCACGCGCGACTGGTGTATTAGTCACAATGATGTCGCCGGCCTGAGGGTCGAATTCAACCTAATCTACAATCCCGAATGCTCACTTGTTAAAGGGTGCAAAAAGGAAACTAGAACAGCTTTGGTCTATGAAAACGACAATGGTGGGCCCGCGTATGACGGAAATGGATGCAGAAAAGAAGTAACTAGCACTGCACAAATCATTACACTCGCCAATGGCACAAAGTGCCTTTGGCTTAACAAAGAAGAGTGTGAAAACCCGGGCGATATTATGGACCTTTGGACACTAGACCTTGTTGAAAAAGCAGAGGCATTTGCACCTAATTGTGATCATAACGACTATGGCAAAGCAGATGCTTTGCGCAACCAATGTGAGAATTGGGTTGAAAACAACCTCTCTGACGAAGAGAAGAAGATGCTTGTTCCAGTTGAAATGAGTGACGAAGATGATTACAACAAGGCGACTCCAGTTTTGGAAGATGACCAAAATAATGACGAATTTGTAATCGCTTTTGCAAAGGCAAAAGAAAAATTTTACAAAGCAAAGACCATGATGGACGAAGCTTTGCAAGAACTTGAAATTTTAACGCAAAAGAAAGAAAAAACAATGCAACAAGAAAAGTTAGAAAAATAAAAATGGACTAAACATTAGTCCATTTTTATTTTGTTTCATCGACCATACTATCTTTATGCAAAAAGATTGAAAAGGCAAGCAAGATTTCGGCTGGATAATAAGTTGCAAGGCAAAGAATATCCACGGCTTTTCCAAGTGAGCCAAAAACATTGAGAAGCAACATAAGGTCTGAGAAAAAGAACAAGATACTGCCAATCAAAATTAAAAGGTTTTTTGTGTTTTTTTCTCTAATGAAATTAGATAATGCTTTGCCAACCATTAAGGAAATTACAAGAGCGTAAACTATGCAAACAATTTCCATAAGCACTCCGCCAAAATCAAAGATTGGCACAAGTGTTATAAACAAAAGAGATGGAAGGAAAATTGCAATTCCAAAAACAAGGTCAATCCATTTAAACTTGATGACAAATGAATATGCAATAAAATAGAAAACATGACCAATTGCAAAAAGCAAAGCTCCTGCAATAAAATGAATATTTAAAATTATATCTCCAAGCATTGCAAATACAAGCCCAACCAGCATAATGATAGGGAATTTTAAATCCTTTGATTTTTTAACAATCAAATAAATTAAATTCATAAGTCCTAAAATGACAAAAAGACCACTAGTCAAACCTTTTGCTAAAATCCCACCTAAACTTATATAACAAATATCTCCTAAAAGAATGCCCATAATTAAAAAAGTGTTAAAAATCAAAAATATATTTTTTAAACTAAATTGTTCCTTCAATTTTTCCAATTTTTTACTCCTTTATTTCTCTATAAATTTCTTCCAACTCTTTTGCCGTCATCAAAACAGGCACGGGGTAAAGTGGATTGCCTTCATGTTCGGCAGTTTTTGCAAGTTCTGGTATATCTTGCTCTATAATTCCAGCAAGTTTTTCTGGAATATTCATATTTTTATTCATGCTTTCAATCTTTTCAATAAAAAGTTTTGCACCTTGCTTATAAGAAATAGATTTATCAAATAGTCCAGCATACACACCCATTTGCCAAAGTTTTTTGTGTATTTTTTTGCTATACTTTTTTAAAAGGTAAGGCAAAATCACTGCATTTGCAAGTCCATGGGCAATATTATATTTCCCGCCAAGTGAATGTGCAATTGCGTGGACATAACCAACATAACTTATTGTAAATGCCACACCCGCCTTATATGCACCTTTAAGCATGTTTGCTCTTGCTTCAAGGTTTTTTCCGTCGTTATATGCGACTTCAAGATTATCAAAAATAAGTTTTGTGGCTTCAAGTGCTTCTTTTCTTGTTTGTTTTGTTGTGCTTCTTCCAATAAAGGCTTCAACCGCATGAGTGAGTGCGTCCATACCTGTGGTGGCGGTTACTGACTTTGGAAGACCTATTGTAAGTTCTGGCATAAGACAAGCATAGCGTGGAATAAGTGGAAAATCATTTATTGCATATTTATGTCTTGTCTCGCTATCAGTAATCACTGCCGCCAAAGTGGTTTCACTGCCAGTGCCTGCAGTGGTTGGAATGGCAATTAAAAGTGGAAGTTTTTTTCTAACTTTCAAAACCCCTTTCATTTGATTGAGTGATTTATTAGGATTTGCAAGTCTTGCACCTGTCGCTTTAGCGCAGTCCATTGCCGAACCGCCACCAAAAGCAATCAAACCTTGACAATGATTTTCTTTATACATTTTTAACGCTTCTTCAACATTATCTGTTGTCGGATTTGCAACTGTGTCAGAATATACAAAAACTTGCATTTTATTTTTCTTTAAAACTTCTTCCAAGTTTTTAGTTAACCCAAGATTAAAAATACCTTTGTCTGTAACAAGCAAAACTTTGTCAATGTCTTTTTCTTTTAAAACTTTGGCTATCTCGTCGGCATTATTCAAAAGTTTTGGCTGTCTATATGGCAAGACTGGCAAAAGACATTTAAAAACCATTTGATAACTTCTACAATAAAATCTTTTAAAAATATTCATGAAAATTCCTCTTTTCATGAATATATTAACATTTTGAATTAAATAAAGTCAAACAAATTACAATTTTAACAATTTAAGTTGATTTTTTTGGTTTTCACTCACTCTAAAACTTTCGCAAGCTTTTGAAATTGCCTTGTTGCGAAGAAATTTATCTTCAATTTTTGATATTATATTTTTTGTATATTCAAAGTCTACCAAACACCCTTCGGCAAGAGTCCAAGCCTTTGCCATTTTGATATAATAATCTTGATTATTCACATTTAAAATATCACAAAGAGTTGCTTGCAAATCCTTTTTCAAATTCCATCGCATAAGCCATATTATTCCAAAACGTTGAATAAAAGTTTGGTCACTTTTAAGCAAACTTTTAAAAAATCCTACTTCGCTTTCCATACCTTTAAGCCTGCCAACAATTTGGTCACAACTTGCCCAATTGTCTATGTAGTTTAACCACTCTTTTAGCCACTTTATTTTTTCTTCTTTTTGGACTTTGCTTCTTCCAATAAACATACCTGCCATGACAATCTCTTCATGGCTGTCAAATTTAAAATCATCAAAAGTAGCACCTAGTTTAATTAGTTCTTTAACAAAATTTTCTAAAGGTGGCGTTTTTAAGCCCCAAATTTTATATTTCGTAAAAATAAGTCTCTCTTGAAATTTTGCATTTTGTGGGTCGGCATTATCTTTTAAAAAATCTTTGATTCTTTGATTGAAATTCATATTTATTCCTTTTTAAAATAATATCATAAACATCAACATTTTACAAATAAAAAAGATGCCATTTGACATCTTAATTTTCTTTAGATTTAATCTTTGCGGCTTTGCCTGTAAGATTTCTAACATAGTAAAGTTTTGCTCTTCTAGGTGCACCCTTTCTTACAACTTCAACATTTGCAACAAGTGGACTGTGAAGAGGGAAAGTTCGTTCAACCCCAACACCGTTTGAATCTTTTCTAACAGTGAAAGTTTCTCTAATTCCGCCGTTTTTTCTTGCGATAACAACGCCTTCAAAAGCTTGAATTCTTTCTTTATCTCCTTCTTTAATTTTAACGCCAACTTTAACAGTGTCGCCGATATTAAATGAAGGGAGAGTTTCTTTCATGTTTTCTTTTTCGATTTGGTCAATAATATTTGCCATGATTTTTCTCCTTTTATTTTATTTTTTTCTTTTTTGCTTAGCCTCTTTTTCTTGCTCTTTTACGTGCGGCTTCGCTCTTTTTCTTTCTAGCAACACTAGGCTTGTCGTATGCTTCTTTCTTTCTAATATCACCGATAATGCCATCCTTTTGGCACTTTCTCTTAAAACGCTTTAAAGCACTTTCAAGACTTTCGTTTTCGCCTACTTTAACAGTTGTCAATCTTCTCACCACCTTCTATTTGCTAATTCTTTGCTATTATACGCTTAAACCAATCATTTGTCAAGGATTTTTGCATAATTAATTTTTATATTTTGCCAATACCCCATCTTTAAACCTTTCGCCAATTTCGACATTTACAATTTGGTTGACAAGGTCTTTATCGCTTTGAATATAGCATTTGATATAATTTTCTGTGTATCCTACATAATATTGACCGTCAAATTCTTCAACTAAAACCTTGCCACCCTTGTTTTTCTTGACAAATTCATCAAAAAGTTCTGCTTTGACAGACTCTAAAACATCACTACGTTGTGATTTTATTTTATCGTCCAGATCTTTCATTCTTGACGCAACAGTGCCATCGCGATGAGAATATTTGAAAATATGTAGTGATGAAAACTTGACCCTTTCAATAAATTGACGCGTCACTTCAAACTCATCATCACTTTCATCAGGAAAGCCGACAATAACATCTGTTGTAATTCCAGCAAGTGGAAAGTATTTTCTAAGCAATGCAACTGAATTATAAAACTCATCTGCTGTATACTTTCTATTCATGCGTTTCAAAACACTATCACACCCGCTTTGAAGTGACAAGTGGAAGTGCGGACAGAAGTTTTTGAGTCTCGCGAGACCTTTAACAAACTCTTCGCTCACCAAAGTTTCTTCCAAAGATGAAAGTCGAAGCCTCTTTCCTAAAGTGTCTAATCTTTGCAATAATGTCAAAAGTCCGTTTTTGCCATTGATTTTATAATCGGTTACATTTATTCCCGTCAATACAATTTCTTTAATTTCAGCGCCAAAAGCATTTGCTTCTTGCATAATGCTTTCCATGCTTCTTGACCGACTGCGACCGCGAAGATAAGGAATTATGCAATAAGAACAAAAATTGTTGCAACCATCTTGAATTTTTATGTAAGCACGAATGCGACTTTGTTTGGCAATCATATCATCTTCATAAATTAGTGGAAGTTCGCTTACGTCAATATTCCCCTGTTCAATTATATCAACAAGTTTAGTTTTTCCCGCAACACCAGTTACAACTTCAACGCCTTTTTCTTTAAATTGAATTTGATTTTTTTGACTTGCACAACCGCAAATTAAAATTCGAGCCTTAGGGTTAAACTTTCGGCATCTCGCAATCATTTGTCTAGATTTCTTTTCGGCTTCAGCAGTAACAGCACAAGTGTTGATAACAAAAATATCGGCAAACTCTAATTTTTCGGTTGTTAAAAAACCATGCTCTTCCAAAAGTTTAACAAGAGCGTCACTTTCATATTTATTAACTTTACACCCTAAGGTCATTATACAAATTTTTTTCATTTTAATGCCTCAATTTCTACTCAACAAACTTCCCAAGCCCATAACCACAATGCTTGCAGTTTCTGCACGCAAAATTCTTGAGCCAAGATTGACCGACCTAACATTTTGTAAAGTCACGAGTGACTCTTTTTCCTTCTCAGTGAATCCACCCTCACAACCAACAATAAAAGCAATGCTGTTAAATTTAGATAGACTAGTAAAATCAAAATCTTGTCCGTCAATCTCATTAGCGAAAACGACAATATCAAAATCTTTCAATGTCTTCAACATTTCGTCAAATTTAACTGCCTGAGAAAGTGCCATTGGCACTGACCTTTCACATTGTTTACAAGCCGAAGAAATAAGAGAATTTAATCTTTCAAGATTAACTCCACTTTTGTTTACACAATTTTCACTAACAAAAGGAAAAACTTTGCTCATGCCAAGTTCAACAGCCTTTTGTAAGATAAGTTCAAAATTGTCCTTTTTGATTAATGCTTGAAATAAAACTAAGTTCTTTTTAGGATTAGACTTATTTAAACTTTTCTCTAAAACTAGTGCCACGGCACGTTTTTTATCAACGCTTTCAATTTGACAAACATAATCAAACTCATCACCAACAACCCCAATAAACTTGTCGCCGACGCCAAGGCGTATAACAGAAGAGAGATGCTTTAATTCTTCACCTTCCACAACAAATTTATCGAATTCCAATTCCCCAAAAAATCTTCTCATAAATTATTTCTCACACTTTCTTCTTAAAATATCGCCGACTTGAAGTGGCAGGTCTGTTTTTACAAACACTCTTGCTTGAACACCTTTAACGTCTTCGATTGGTTCACCCTTTTCATCGGTCATTTCCCCGACTATAAAAGGTTTGTTTAAAAGGTTTTTATCAACGGACAAAATTTCAAGAGTTTCACCTTTAACAAAACGATTGCGTTGTTCCAAAACCACTCCGTCATCTCTTTTATCTACCACCACAGCAACAAACTCGTGTGTTTGCACAGGCATGCTATCTTCAAGATATTCTTTATCCTTTGCACCATGATAAAACCCTGTTGTATATTGACGATGACTTGTTTTTTCTAACTCAGTCACTAACTCTTCAGTTGCTGTTAAATTGTTATCTATTGCCATCCGATAAGCATTGACAACGGTTGCAACATAATAAGCCGACTTCATTCGCCCTTCAATTTTTAAACTGCAAATGCCTGCATCTTGCATTTCTTTTAAATGCCCAATCATATTCATATCTTTGGAATTCATGATGTAAGTTCCGCGTTCGTCTTCTTGCATTTCATATTCGTCTTGTCTATTTTCTTCACGAATGTAATATTTCCACCTGCACGCTTGAACACATGCACCGCGATTACTTTCTCTGCCTGTCAAATAATTGGAAAGCAGGCATCTTCCTGAATAAGAGATGCACATTGCACCATGCACAAAAGCCTCAAGTTCAACCTTGTCGCCAACCTCGTCATGCATTTTTTTAATTTCAGCTAAAGACATTTCTCTTGCAAGAACAATACGTTTTGCACCCATTTCGGCGTAAAATTTAACACCTTCAGAATTTGTAACATTGGCTTGAGTTGAAACGTGAATGTCTAAATTTGGTGCTTTTTTATGAATATAGTGAATAAGTCCAACATCGCTAACAATGATAGCATCAACTTTGGCTTTTTGTAAAAGGTCAAGATAATCATCAAGTCCTTGAAAATCGCTATCTTTTGCAACAATGTTAAGTGTTATATACCCTTTCTTTCCCCTTTCATGAAGATATTTCATAGCCTCTACAATTTCATCATCGTCAAAATTGCCTGCAAAAGCCCTTAACCCATATCTTTTGCCAGAAAAATAGACAGCGTCTGCCCCAAAGTGAACAGCCGTGATAAGTTTTTCCATATTACCCGCAGGTGCTAATAGTTCCATAAAAACTCCTTATTTTTTATCTTTTTTAACTTCAAGCAAATTTTTATCTTTTGCATTGACTGGACTAATAATCTTTTGTCCCAACTCTTTTTCATACTTTTTCTTGGCAGTTTTTGCAACACCACCGCCACGTCTTGCAACGCTTTGGTTTTCTTCAAAAGTTTGAGACTTTTCTTGCTTTGAAAGTGCTGTAGTTGTAACTTCTGCAAGCATATTTAAAACCAATTCTATGTTGGTCATGTTATCTCGCAAATTCTCTTTCTTTAAATTTTTAAGTTGTTTATATTCTTGAACGCTCAAACCACTCCAAGCCTTTGTCATTTCATTTGTGAGAATTGCATAGTCGCTTTCTTTTTCAATTCCGAGTTCTTTCCACTCGTCAGTAAGTTCTTTTCGCATTTTTATAGTAAGCAAACGTTGAGTTATCCATTCTGCTGGATAACCTTTTTGTCTATAAAATTCAACACCCCTATCTATTGCTTTTTGTGGGTCAACAATCTCGTCTAATCTTTCACTCCCCACTTGTGCAAGCCAAACTTTAAATGGCTCTGCTTTCTTGCTTGGTATTGATTGAACGAGTCGTAAAATCCCCTTTGTATCTAAAACATCAGTTAAATAAAACTTGCCATCCGAAGATTGCATTTTCAGTTGGTGACAATTTGTCACCAACTCACTACCTTCTTCGTTAAGCCTTTGCTTTAACTTATTCCAATATTTTCTTGCAGTTAAAAAATCTTTGCTATCAGTTAAGATATTTACCACATCAACAACCGAAAACCACCAGTCTTCTTTTTTTTCGTCCCACTGCGTCCTAACTTTCTTTTCTTGAAAAATTTTTATATCTGACATATCTTCTCCCTTAATCTAATTTATTCCAAAATATTCAAGCCACTTTTTATATTTATCTTGTGCTGAAAGACATATATCAATCAAAAAGCCTCTTTCATAATGCCATTCTTTTAAACCTCGATAATAATAAAACTTCATATCGCTGTCAATAATAAATGGGATTATATTATTTGCAAGGCATTCTTTAAACATAACAAGCCGACCAACACGCCCATTTCCGTCTTGAAAAGGATGAATTTTTTCAAATTGTTGGTGAAAATCAATAATGTCTTCAATTGTCTTTGTCTCTTTTGCCTTATATCTTTCCAAAAGAATTTTCATCTCTTTTTTAACGTCTTCTGGTTTGCATGTTTGCTCTCCACCTATTTCATTTGCCAATTTTTTGTATTCCCCAACATTAAACCAATCCTTACCACTATCGCTTGTGCCAGATTTTAATATAAAATGTAAATCTTTAATAAATCTTTCAGTTAAAGTTTTCTTTGCATTTTCAATCACAAAGTCAACGCACTTAAAGTGATTGATTGTTTCAATAATATCATCAACATCAACAACTCCCTCTTGAACTCCAATAGTGTTGGTTTCAAAAATAAAACGGGTTTGTTCCTCTGTCAATTTGCTCCCTTCAATGTGATTTGAATTATATGTCATTTCAATAAGAGTTTTATGATAAATTCCACCCTTGAGTTTCATATCCTTTTGCTCTTTTAAAATGTTTAAAATTATGTTGTTACTGAAAGAGACCTTATTTTCTCTTTCAGGTTTAACAGCATTGAAAGGGATATTCCAAGTTTTTCCCGTCAAAAAAGCCCCTTTAATACGTCCTTGTGCACAATAATTTCGGACAGACCTTTCACTCACACTCCATTTTTTAGCAATTTTTGAAACAGAAACAAATTCCATAATCTAAACCTCAAACCAATAATAACATATTATCGGCAAAATTCAAAACAAAAATAATTATATTTTTGCCGATAACGGCATTTTAATTTTTGTTTTTATTTCTTCTTTTCTCTAAACTTTGCAATACGAAATATTATATCTTTATAATTCATTTTTTCTCCATTTTCTTTAGTTTATATTTTACTTTGCTTTACTAAAAAAAACAAAAAGAATTTAGTCTTCTCTTCCTGCTAAATAATCTAAAGAAACTTTATAATAATCGGCCAATTGACATAATAATTCAATCGCTATTTCTAAATAGTCGTTTTCATATTTTAAATAAGCAGTTCTTGACACTCCAATAATCTCTGCAACCTGCTGTTGTGTTAGCCCCTTCTCTTTTCGTAACTCTTTTAATTTATCAGCAACTATTTTCATAAATTCTCTCCTTTTCATTGACATTGTAACAAAATAGTGCCAAAATGTCACTATAGGTTCTATTTTGGGACTTCTGGAGGTTTTATGAAAATACATATAAGATGTCATGAATATAGAGAGTTAAATCAAAAACAATTGAGAAATTTTGAGAAATGTTTAAATTATTGTCTTGAAAATTATCAAATAGACGAGATCTTTATGCACAATATGTTTCGTGTGACAAAACAAATATTAAATATTTTAAGAAATATATCTAACAAATTTCCAGAAGTTAAAATTACTTTTTACTCTCATTATGCGTTGGAAGGTTATGCAAAATTAAAGAATGACAAAGCAAAAAAGAAAGACTCATATTTTTATTTTGATAAAATCAAAACTTTTAATTTTGATTGCTATTATCCACAAAGTTACATTAAATTGAATTATCGTCTTATTGACAAGGCTGACATCTGCATTTTCTTTTTTGACTATAAAATAATAGCAAAAAGAGCGGGAATAACCGCTCATGCTTATGATTATGCCAAACGCAAAGGCAAGATTGTTTATAACATTGCTGAAAAATTATAAATTAACATTAGGTTTTGCTGTCAAACTTAAATCGGCAAGACCTAATCCGTCTTTAAGCATATAATAGCCAGCCGATGCAATCATTGCCGCATTATCTGTGCAATATTTTAAAACTGGACTATAAACTTGGAAATTCTCTTTTTCAGCAAATATTCGCATTTTTTGGTTAAGTCGGCTGTTTGCACCAACTCCACCTGCAATAACCAATTTTTTTATATTTGTTTGTTGAATTGCCTGACCTGCTTTATTGCAAAGTTCATCGGTCACACATTCTTGAAAAGAACATGCAATATCTGCTTTGTCAACTTCTTCGCCTTTTTGTGTTTTGTTGTGAACTAAATTTACAACCGCTGTTTTAATTCCACTAAACGAAAAATCTAAACTATCTTTAAGACTGTGAGAAACCACAAGTTTATATTTATTTTCGCCTTGTAAAGCGAGTTTGTCTATTTCTGGCCCCCCAGGGTAAGGCAAGCCTAAAACTCTTGCAACCTTGTCAAAAGCTTCGCCAACCGCATCGTCCATAGTTGACCCTAAAAGCGAAAATTTATTGTAATCTTCCACCTTTAAAATTGCGGTATGCCCGCCACTAACCATAAGACAGATAAAAGGTGGCTCAAGTTCTATATGAGAAATATAATTGGCAGCAATATGACCATGAACATGACTTACAGCAATAAGTGGAATATCTAAACTATAAGCAAGCCCTTTTGCAAAATTGACACCAACGAGTAATGCCCCAATAAGCCCCGCACCATAAGTGACAGCAATTGCATCAATATCTTCTTTTTTAAGATTTGCCTGCATTAATGCTTCTTCAAAAATATTTGAAATTGCTAAGATATGATTGCGAGAAGCAACTTCAGGCACAACACCGCCAAAACGCCTATGAATTGGAATTTGTGTTGTGATAATATTGGCTAAAACTTCTCTGCCATTTTTGACAATAGCAATGCTTGTTTCGTCGCAAGAAGATTCTATAGAAAGAATAAGCACATCGCGCTTGTGCCTTAAATTCTCAAATTTAACTTTCATTCTCTCAAAATAACTCATAATAAAAAAATTATAACATAAAAAAAAAGATTTATCAAATAAATCCTAAAAGTTACAATAAAAAAACAAGTTCCCCTATACTTGTTCATCTCACTAAGAATTTAAATAAAGTCCACTTGTCTGGCTTTTTCTTGCTATATTCAATTGCGTTCTTGGCGAAAGTATGATTTAAAACTTCTCGCTTAAATTGGTCAGGGCTAAGTGAACGAACATAGCTTAAAATTTTCTCATTCATGATTTCCTCCTTTTAAAAAAGTGCAAGGAAAATATATCACAAAAATTTTATATTACCAAGGAATATTTTGTAGAAAAAGCAAGATTTATGTCGAATAACGAAAAAGTTTTTAATTTACGTAAAAATGTAAACCAAAACTCACTTAAACCTTGACAAGTTTAAGTTTAATTTCTTGAGTCAACAAGTTTTTGGAAAAGGTTTTATTTTTAATTTGAGCAATAAATTCTTCTTGGTTTAGGGTCTTGATATAGTCATACATAATTTGGTTAATCATATAAAGCTCCTTTTTGTTTTGCAAAAAGATTTTAACATTTTATTGCCCTATTCCAAAAGAAAATAACATGACTTGAGTGACTATTTTTGTCGAATTTTAAAGGTTTTTCTCATATGTTTTTATGGGCATATAAGCATAAAAAATAACAGCCATTTGCTGTTAAATTTTTTTAAGATATTCATTGATAAACTCTTGAATATTGCCATTCATGACACCTTGAATATCGCTTGTTTCAAAACCTGTTCGGTGGTCTTTGACAAGTGTGTAAGGACAAAATACATAACTGCGAATTTGACTGCCCCACTCAATTTTTTTAATTTCTCCACGAACCTCTGCCAATTTTTCCTGTTCTTCGGCTTCCTGCTTTTCAATAAGTTTTGAATATAACATTTGCATTGCATATTCCTTATTTTGAACTTGACTTCTTTCAGTTTGACAAGCAGTTATAATTCCAGTCGGAATATGAGTTATTCGCACTGCACTTTCGGTTTTGTTGACATGTTGTCCGCCAGCACCAGATGCACGATAGGTGTCAATCTTTAAATCTTCTGGTCTAATTTGAATTTCAGGTGCGTCTTCAATCTTAGGCATAACTTCAATGCTTGCAAAAGATGTATGGCGACGCGCATTGGAGTCAAAAGGCGAAATACGCACAAGTCTATGCACGCCTTTTTCAGCCTTTAAATAACCATAAGCATTCATTCCGCTAACTTCAATTGTGATGGACTTTAAACCCGCTTCATCCCCGTCTAAAACATCAATAACACGCTTTTTAAACCCAACTTTATCACAATACATCGAATACATTCGATAAAGCATGTCAGTCCAATCTTGTGCTTCTGTTCCACCTGCACCAGCATGTAATGTTATAATTGCATCGTAGCTGTCATACCTGCCATTAAGAAGCCTTTCAACCCTTGCCTTTTCAATATCTTGAACTAAAATAGAAAGACTAGATTCAAGTTCACTTTCAAGTTCTTTATCTTCGCCAATTTCTTCAAGCATTGAAATAAGAGCATCTAAATCGTCAAACCTTTTCTCAAAATCTTCAATTAATGCAAGTTTGTTTTCATTAATCCTAATCTTTTTGCCAACTTCGGAAACCAATTTTTGATTTTGATAAAAACCATCTTGATTTTGTTGATTTTTTAACTCTTCTAACTCGCTTTCTAACTTATCCTTGTCAAAGACACTCCTTTATAAAAGAAAAGTCGCCCTTTAGCCCATTAATTTTTTCTTTAATAACATCTAAAACCATATTTAACCTCGCCTATGTAATAATAGCACAAATTTTTTAATTTTTCAACTTTTCTTTGAAAGAAAAGCAATCAAATGTTGTGCGAATAAGTAAGAAAATAATTTTCTCGCTAAAAAAGTATAAAATGCACCAACGAAAATATATAAACGATGACTAATAATGTCATTCTGAGTAGCGTGCCCCGAGATGTTTCGACTATCGCTCAACATGACGACGGGGCACAAAATCGAAAAATCCAACAACTTTAATCTTCAAGGTCTAAAAGGTCAAGAAAAAATGCAATGGCTTTTCAAGTTTGTTTTTCGCCCATTAATAAACTATAATGTTCAAAATCATATACAAGATCTCTATTATCTTCACCGAGCAAATTATACAACGCTTTAAAAGTTTCACTATACTCTTTATCAATTTTATCCTTTTCTTTATCTCGTTTTAGATATTTTACAAAAGCATTGAATAGCAATTCGACCAAAACATCCATAATTTCACCTCCTTTTTAAACCAAATGGTAAGGCTATTATAGCTAAACCTTTTGGTATATGTCAAGCAGTTTATTACCATTCGGTATATAATTTAAAAAGGAGTTAAAAATGAAAGTATTTGCGGAAAGATTAAAAGAATTAAGAGAAGAAAACGGATTAAGCCAAGTTCAACTTGCAAAACAAATAAATGTTAGCAGTGTTGCTATAAGCCGTTGGGAAAGGCGTGAAAGAATTCCTAATATCGAAAATTTATATTATATTGCCAATTTCTTCAAAGTTTCAGCAGATTATTTAATTGGTTTAGAAGATTAAAACTTAAATATTTTGCAGAAAATAAAATATCTCATTTTGTTTTCTTGGTTGCAAATTAATATAAAATAAAAAATATTTGTCAAAAACTTGAAATTCGTTAGAATTTTTTGCGTAATCAAATTTTTTGACAAATATTTTATGTTTAAAAGGTCTTGAGATTCTTCGATTTCGTGGCTGATGCCACTCCACTCAGAATGACAGCGATCAAATGTCGCCCGACTATTTTTAAAAATCAACCTCATTTTGATTACTTTTTTAAAGTAAGTCGTTTGGGAGAGCCTGAGAGAAATCGAAAGTCCCCGACGCTTTTGAATACTTTTCACGCTGAAAAGTAAGAGTCTTTTTCTAGCATAGAAAAGTAAAGAATACTTTTGATTACTTTTCTTTCAGTATTAAGAAAGAAAAGTAATAGTAACACCTTACTCTTCTTTAGCATACTCTATTATTGTAGCAAACTTATGCTGGCGGAAAAAACTAGGACGCCAAAAACTAAAATTTGCTAATAATGGAGGTTTTTAATGTCATTTTACATCAATAATACGAACCCTAATAGACCGGGTCCAATTTCAGGCAATCCGCTAAGCGGAATTTGCGAAAAAGTCATGATTGAAACTACAAAAGTTTTTGATGCTTGTGTATGTCAAACAACAGAAACAGGCATAATTTTGCAGGTTAGCAATCTCAATCCTGAAAACCCTGCTCTTCCACTCACCTATGTTTCAGCACAATCTTCAACAACCGAGCAGGCTACTATCACTGACATAACAATTGACCGCATCGACCAAGCACCAAACTATGCAAATGTCAGTGCAACTATTGTCATTCCTGTAGTAGTTACTTATCGTGATGCAAACGGCGTGCTTGGAACTGGAACTTCAACTATAACAGTTAGAAAAGATGTTATGCTTTTTGTTCCACAACCATCACTTAGCCCAGTTAACATCACTGCCACAGCACTTTTCTCAAGTCAAATTGGCACTTTTAATGGAGACAGCACTTTCACTGTAACTGGCTGTATTCAAATCCTATTAAAAGTAACATCAGTTGTTGACATCTTGTTGCCATCATATGGCTATCCAGTCGTTCCACCTTGTCAAGCAGTTTCATCTCCTTCAGTTTGCCCAGGAATCGGCGACTTGCCACTTTATCCTACAGCAACAACAACTGGCACAACAACTGTTATTCGCTAATCTTGAGAAAGATTAGCAACAAAAAAGACAACGTTTTGTTGTCTTTTTTTCTGGGTATAAACGTTATTTTAATATAACTACTTTTCTAATCATTTTTTACTCAAGACTTACAAGATAATAGTAGACAGGTTGACCACCAAATGCTACTGTAATTTCACAATCTGGATATTTGCCAGCGAGTTTTTCTTGAAGAGCATTGGCATCTTCTTCACGAATATCTTCGCCATAGAAAAGTGTGATATTCATTGTTTCATCAGTAATAAGTTTGCTTATAAGTGCCATAGTTGTGTCAGAAACAAGTTTACCTTTAGATAAAATTGCTTTATCATCAAGCCCGATTATATCGCCTACAGATAGGTCAAAACCGTCAACATGAGTGTCTCTAACTGCATAAGTTACAGAGCCTGATTTAACTGCCTTAATAGCTTCATTCATTGCTTCTTGATTTTCTTCGACTGAGCCATCAGGATTGAAAGAAATAGAGGCAGAAATGCCTTCTGGAACACTTCTTGTTGGAATTATAATAAGATTTTTATTGGTAAGGTCATTTGCTTGTTCAGCTGCCAAGATAATGTTTTTATTATTAGGGAAAACAATAACATTTCTAGCAGGAACTTTATCTGCAGCAGCGGCTATATCTGCAGCCGATGGATTCATGGTTTGTCCACCAACAATAACTTCATCAACGCCTAAATCCTTAAAAATAGAAGCAAGCCCATCGCCAGCAGCAACTGCAACCATACCGATTTCCTTGGTTTCTTCGGCAGCAGAAGCACGTTTTTTAAGTTCACGATTTTGTTCTCTCATGTTTTCAATCTTGATATTGTAAATTTCGCCAAGTTCGAGAGCATAACCAATTGCTTTGTTAGGTTCATTAGAGTGAACATGAACTTTGACAAGGTTAAGGTCGCCAATACAAATTACACTATCACCTAAAGCCATAAGCTTTTCAC
>CAMUGK010000013.1 GCA_947088415.1 uncultured Bacillota bacterium
TTTCTAAACAAGAATCTTTGCAAACAGAATATGACCAAGAAGAAACACGTTATGCTGTTTCTAATGAAGAACTTAATCAAGAAATTGCAGAACTTCAAAAACAACTTGATGATGCAAAAGAAAGTGTTCAAAAGGCAATGGTTGCAGAATATCAATCTTTCTATGAAAAGATTATGTCAAACGCATATCATTCGGCAGAAAAACGTGTTGCAAATGAAAAAACTGACCTTAAGAAAGAAAGAGATTTGAATGAAAAAGAACTTATCATTGTTCAAACACAAGTTAAACGCCTTATTGATGAAAATAATACCTTAAGGGCAAGACTTGGAGAAAATCCAGTTCAAACTCAACAAAACACTTCTTCAAATGTTCAAGAACAGCAACCACAAACCCCTAAAGGCGAATATGATGCCAATGGAAACTATGTTTATGAAGATGGTTCTTATCATGACCCAAATGGCTTATTCCATGATATTGATGGCAAAATTTATGACATAAATGGCTCTCTCTTAAGAGAACCAGATGATGACAAACAAGAAGAGCCAGAAAACATTGTTGAAGAACCTGTAATGGAACAACCAAAAGAAGTTGAAAACGAGTTTGTTCAACCAAAAAATATGGTGGTTGAAGAATACAATCCAGCACAAGAAGAAATATCAGAAAGATTTGTTCAAGAACCTGTTAAAAGAGAAGTATTAAGTCAAACTAATACTGAAAAACGTGGCAGAGGCCGTCCTAAAAAAGAAGCCCCTGCAAGTGTTGAACCAAAAGAACCTAAAAAACGAGGACGTCCAAGAAAGGAAGAAACGCTTATAATGTCAGAAAAAGACGGACTTCCAAAAACTGCGAAAAGTTTAACCTCAAAAAAAACTTCGACAAAAAAAAATGATTTAGACCTTGTCAGTCTTGCAAAAATTAATAAACTCATTACAGAGGAAGAAAGCAAACTTACTAAAATGAAAGCACTTGTTAACTCAGAAATTACCGATGTTCTAAACACAACAGAGCAAAAGGAAATTAATGATGAACGTGATGAAATCATGAAGGCAGTTGAACAACTTAAAGAAAAAGCACAAGAAGCCAAAAATGAAGGCAAAAGTGAACAAGAACTTGCTTCAATAAATGCAAGGCTTGAAAGTCTTATCAAAGAGATTTCAGATTTAAACAAAAAATAGAGGCAAAGGGCCTCTTTTTTTGTTTAAATAAATTATTATTTTATTTAAAACTCTTTAAAAATTAAATGCTTTGTGCTATAATACACTCATGCGTGTTATAAATTTAGCATCTGGCAGTGATGGGAATTTAACTTACATTGAAACAGATTCAACTAAAGTTTTGGTTGATATGGGTTTGTCATGCAATGAAACAATTAAACGTCTTGAACTTTTAAATGTTAAACCTAATGATATTGACGCTGTTTTTGTCACTCATCAACATGTTGACCATATTAAAGGCGTTGATGTATTTTCTAGTAAATTTGATGTTCCAGTTTTTTCTCATCAAGAAGTATGGAATGGAATGGACGAAAAACTTGTTAAAACTAAACTTAACAATCGTAAAAGCTTTGATGGAGATTTTGTTTTTAAAGATTTGGAAATTTTGCCAATTGAAGTTAGTCATGATGTCAAATGCTTTGCCTATTCAATTAAAAACAATTCAAGCAAAATAAGCATCGTCACAGACCTAGGCAAATTTAACGATATTTTGCTTTCCAAGATTGCAGACTCTCAACTTGTATATTTAGAAGCGAATTATGACAAACAAATGCTCAACAACAACATGAAATATCCATTTTCACTAAAACGTCGCATTGCAGGAAGTCAAGGGCATCTTTCCAATGATGATAGTTCAAAAGTTATTGAATTTCTGGCAAAATCTGGCACTCGTCAAATTGTGCTTTCGCACCTTAGCAAAGAGAATAATTCGCCAAGTCTTGCCTATGAATACATATCAACAAAACTTCACGAAAATGGGATTGAAGAAGGGGTGGACATAAAAATTGACGTTGCATCGCCTAACCCTGGTGTTATTTTTAGATTAAAATAAGAGAAAAAACGACAAAATTAATTTAAAATGTCGATTTTTTGTTTGCAAAAAATCTAAGAATTTGCATAAAAATATTTTTATGACGGTCTAATTATCGCAAAATAAGGCAAAAATTGGGTAAAATAACATATAAATCTTGTTTTTTTGCATAAAAAATTGCATTTACCCCTTGAAAAATGCTTTTTACAGTGATATAATATAAACAACCTAAGGAGGAGAAATAAAAATGCCAAATTATGATTCAATGAGTATGAGGGAATTGATAGAATATTTACAACAAAGAAGACCAGAACTTGAAATAGATAGTCTTTCACCTGATGAATTTGAAAAGGTTTTTGTAGCTGTTGCTAAAGAAGACCAAGAGACTCAAGATGAAGAAGCTATGCGTGCTCAAGAAGCAGAAAATGCTCGCCTTGCCGAAGAAGCAAGACTGGCACAAGAAGCAGAAAATGCTCGTATTTTAGAAGAAAATCGCAAAGAGCTAGAAAATCGTCAAAACAGTTTGAATAGAATTTTAGATTGGTTTAATAGTCCAGATAAAGATGTCAAAAAACTTCAAAGAATTGTTTTTGAAGAAAATAGAATGACAAAAGATATGGAGTTTGACGGGCCACTCACATCTTCTTTGGTTGAATATTTTACAAGAAATAATGACCATGAAGAGTTGTCAGAATCTCTTAGAAGAAAGCGTGTGGGTCTATCTGATAAATCTAGAGTTTTAAATGACGATGAAATTTATCAACCGCTTTTAAGAATACTTAAAAAGACAAAAGCAGATGAAATTTTAAATGTTCCTTCTAAAGCAATTGTTGACACTTTGAAAGTTAATCAAGACTTTAGTCCAGTTCTTGAAGAACTTTGCGGGCAGTTTAATATTCTTTTTAAAGATTTACCTAAATATTATGAATTAAGATATCCTGACGGGCAACGTTTTTATAATCCTAAACAACTTAACTCTCAAGTTGCAACATTCGTAAATAACTCTTTGACTTATTTTAATGGACTTATAAATGAAAGCAAAAAAGAAATAACTTATAATAACAATGGCAAACAAATAACAAAGACTGTAAATTATAGTCCTATTCTGCCACTTGTTGCAACTTGTATCTTAGCAAGAACTTTGCCAGATTCATTTAGCAAAAATAATAAAGGAATTAATAATGCACTTGAAGAACTTGAAAATTTTATTGAACCTTTTATTGCTGCCACAATTGATCAACGTTCAATAGGTTTTGTAAGAGAACGTAATCCTGTCATCCCAACATTGAAAGACCCTGCAATGATTCCAAGTGTTGTTCAAGATTCAGTAAAAATGATTGATCGTATGCTTTGGCTTGCTCATGAAACTTCTTTCAATTTGGAAGGGCTTAAAGAAAGAATTAGTAAAGGTAAAAAATTAGATTGCATTATGCAATCAGGTAAATTCTTGCATGATATTGCACTTATTCAAAGATTAAAACCTGTATCAGGTCAAACTTCAGAAATTCCTTCAGATATTGACCAAGGTGCAGAATATCCTTTAAGTTATGTCAACTATGGTGGAGTAGAAGTTCCTGTATTTAATAGAAAAGATCAAGTAGAAGATGATTTCTATTCACATTTGACAAACAATCAACAATTACTTGCAGCGTTTGCAACTGGAAATCCTGCCCATATTAGAGCGGTTTTAAAAGTTAAGCAAGATATGGTTGCTGGAAAATTTGACCCTTCAACTCCTGCAGGAAAAACTAGAGCGGCAAACCCAGAAAATATTTTAAAAGTTGCAGTTTTTGCACTTTTGGCTGTAAAGAAAACTAATTTAGTTTTTACAGAATCTAATATTGATTTTGCTGAAAATTTGGTTGAAGGTTATGCAGATGTAATAATTGAATGTGAAAGTTTCTTGGGGACTGAACGCTTTAATCAAATTTTGCAACAAGAAGTTAATAAAAACAATGAAAATTTTGCAAAAGCAGGAAACTTTTTACTTTTAACAGAACATTCAGAAATTCCACAAGAGAATAAAGAAGAGTCTACTCAAGGCTCAGAAGCCCAAGCCAAAGAGGAAAAGAAACCTAACGCCTTTGTTGGTGAGGATGAAATGGTTGTAAAGAAACAAAAAGATGGCGGAAGATTTGCTTTCTTTGGTTCACAAAAACCAAAAGCAGTTGTAAAATCAGAAGATGACATTGCTTTGGCTTACAGAAATGGTGTTAAAAATTCTGTCGGTTGCTGGTTTACATTTGTAGACAGTGTAAGCAAAATGGCAATCCAAATGTCTAATCCTGATGATGAAAGCACACAGGAAATAAAGGCACATACTAGCAAATTGGCTGGAATTCTTACAGATAGAGAAATGCCAAAGAGAAGAAAAATGATTTTTGATATGCTTAAAACTGGAGCTCTTGATGAAAATAAATTTGCTTCTACTTATAGAAAATTTGAAAAAGATTGTCCAGTTGCAGTTAGAGTTTTGGAAGAAGTGATTAGAAGATCAATTGAAACACAAGCAACACTTGTAAAAGGCAAACCAATCCCAACAATCACCGTGCCTGAAGATGACGAAAAATTTAGAGACCAAAAGAATACAAGAAATAAGATAGTTAGAAGTTTAGAAAAAGAAGCAATAGAGCATGCACAAAGTGATGGGAAAGAGCTTGCCTTGCTTGCGGTTGCGGGTGAATTTGGCTTACTTGAAAACAAAAAGAGCAGGAAAAAAACACGAGAACAAAAAACTACTGAAGTTCAACCAACTCAAGTTCAACCAAAGCCTGATACCGACCTAGAAGCATAATTAAAAAATAAAAAACACGGAAATTTCCGTGTTTTTTTATCATCTCGACCAAAGCGATAGCGACGTGGAGAAATCTCTTTCTTCAGAAACCAGAAACAAAATGATTATTTTGCAAGGCTTGAAAGTTTTTCAAGTTCTGCTTGAATGTCAAGGCGAGGGAAGAGAATTGCAAGTGGCTCGATTGTCATTTCATCTTTAAGAGCATAGAATGCGTCTAAAGTTTTAAAACCTTCTTCAAGATTTGTTATATTAAGTGCATCAAGCACTTTTTTTGTGCAATCTGGAAGGAATGAATTTAAAAGCAATGTTCCTATTCTTATTGTTTCAACAAGATTTCTCAAAATATTTTTAAGTTCTTGTTCGCGTGCTGAGTCTTTTGCAACAGCCCATGGCTCACTAAGTTCAATATATCTGTTTGCTTGAGAGAAAATGTTAAAAATTGAAATAAGTGATTTTGAAACATCAAATTCTTTCATGTATTTGAAAACTTTTGCCTTTTCTTCTTCTACATTTTGTTTTAATTCTTTTGCAAGGGCATTATCTTCACCATTTGCTTTTGGCAAAACGCTGCCAAAGTATTTTTTAAGCATGCTTAAAGTTCTTGAAACAAGATTTCCATAATTATTTGAAAGGTCACTATTAAATCTTGTTAAAAATGCTTCGGTTGAATAATTTCCGTCAGAGCCAAAAGGAATTTCACGTAAAAGTATATATCTTATTGCATCAGCTGAATAAAGATGAACAAGAATTCTTGGGTCGATACATTCTTTTTTATCTGTTTCTTTACTTTTAGAGAGTTTGCCATCGCCAAACAACATCCAGCCATGACCAAAAATTTGTTTTGGAAGTGGAAGTTCAAGTGCCATTAAAATTGCAGGCCAGATTATTGCATGAAAACGAACAATCTCTTTTCCAACCATATGCACATCTGCAGGCCAATATTTTTTAAAATTGCTTTCGTCTTCGCTGTTATATCCTAAAGCGTTGATATAGTTTGTCAAAGCATCAACCCAAACATAAATTGTGTGTCTTGGGTCAAAGTCAACAGGAATTCCCCATTTAACTGAAGTTCTTGAAACGCAAAGGTCATCTAAACCAGGTTTAATAAAATTGTTTATCATTTCGTTTACACGAGATGTTGGCAAAAGAAAGTTAGGGTTTTCTTTATATAACTTCAAAAGCCTATCTCCAAACTCAGAGAGTTTAAAGAAATATGCCTCTTCTTCTTGCATGATAACATCTCTTCCACAGTCTGGACATTTGTTATTAATAAGTTGAGACTCTGTCCAAAAACTTTCACAAGGTGTGCAATACCAGCCTTTATATTTGCCTTTATAAATGTAACCTTTTTCATAGAGAGTTTTAAATATTTTTTGCACTGACTTTTCATGATAATCATCTGTTGTGCGAATAAACTTGTCATAACTTATATTTAACATTGCCCATAATGATTTTGCGTCTGCAATCATTTCATCAAGATATTCTTTTTCTTGCTTTCCAACTTCATGTGCCTTTTGACTTATCTTTTGACCATGCTCGTCAGTTCCAGTCAAATACATAACATCTTTGCCTTGATTGCGATTAAATCTTGCAATAGCGTCACAAATCACTGTTGTGTAACAATTGCCAAGAGTGAATTTGTTGCTTGGGTAATAAATAGGTGTTGTGATATAAAAAGTTTCTTTCATTTTCTCCTCCAATTTGCAGTAAGTTTATCACTTTAAGTCTTTTAAGTCAAGAAAAATGTAATATACTTCAAATTCTTTTATAAAGAGAGAAATTTCGTCAATAATCTTTTAAAGTGAAAAAGTAAAAAGGTGTTAAACTGAGATTGTGAAAAAGTTTTTTTTAATTTTAATAGGCGTGGTGGCGGTTGTGGCAATTTTTGTTGTTGTCACAATCTTTGGCGGGCATGCGATGAATATTATTTAACTAAAAATAAATAAAAGCACAAAAAACATATGACAAGCGAGTCTTGTCATTTTTCTTTAAATTATTTTGATATTAAAATTCAGAGCGCCCGATTAAATAATCAACAGTAACTTCAAAATAGTCGGCAAGTTTTTTAAGCATGTCAATGTTAGGTTCAATTTGACCACGTTCCCATTTTGAGACTTGTTTTTGATTTGAATCAATCTTTTGGGCAAGAGCAACTTGTGAAAGTGCACCTTCTTTTCTCAGATTTTTAATTCTTTCGCCAACGATTATATTTTTATTCATACCATAATTTTAAATCAAATTTAATTAGATTTTACACGTTACGCAAAATTTGCGATTTTACGACTTTGTTTGACATGTTTCGACAAAATTAACTTGTTTTTGATTAAATTTTATTAATTTTTTGCTTAATATCTTGTCAATTTGCATATTTTAAGCTTGGCTAAAATAAGTTAGTTTTACAGAGGGACAATCATGGATATCTTATTTTTGGTTATTTTAGGGTTGGTTCAAGGTTTAACAGAGTTTTTGCCTGTGTCGTCAAGTGGGCATTTGGTTTTATTATCTAACTTATTTGGCATTCAAGACAGTCTGTTTGTTTCAATAATTCTTCATGTGGCAACACTTCTTTCAATCTTGGTTGTTCTCAGAAAAGAAGTGTGGGGAATTATTAGAAAACCATTTGGCAAGACTGGATTAAACATAATGCTTGCAACCATTCCTACAGGATTAATAGCAATTGTATTAATGCCTTTGATAGAAAGTTCATTTAGCGGAAAGTTTTTGCCGTTTTGTTTTTTAGGCAGTGCCGTTTTACTTTTGCTTGGCTGGTATATTTCAAGCAAAAAGAAGGGGCATGAACTGACAAATAAAGACGCGGTTATTTTAGGCATTGCACAAGGCTTTGCCGTTTTGCCGGGGCTATCTAGGTCGGGAACAACTATTAGTGCAGGTTTATTTAGTGGAGTGAAAAAAGAAGAGGCAGCAAAATTTTCATTTTTAATGTCTTTGCCAATAATACTTTTATCACTGGCACTTGAAGTTTATAAAATAATTAGTCTAGGCGAAATTATTTCAGTCAATGTTGTCGGTGTAATTTTAGCATTCATTGTGGCATTTTTAGTGGGTGTTGTTTCAATCAAGTTTATGATAAAACTTACCGAAAAGTCTAATTTTAAATGGTTTAGCATATATTTAATTTTGCTTGCTTTAATTTCTATTTTTGTAGTAAAATAACAAAAGGATATTTATGAAAGATTTTCATAATTTAACAATTAAAGAAACTTTGAATGATGTTCAGTCGTCTTCCAAAGGTTTGACGGAAGAAGAAGCTTTGTCACGACAAGCAAAATCTCATGCAAACGAGATTGAAGGCAATAAAAAAACACCGTTTGTTATCAAGTTCTTAGACCAGTTTAAAGATTTGATGATTTTAATTCTTCTTGTTGCATCTGCGGTTTCTATCGGCATTGGAATTTGGCAAAAACAAATTGATGAAATTGTCGATGGTTGCATAATTTTGGCTATTGTGCTTATGAATGCAGTTTTCGGGTTAGTCCAAGAAAACAAAGCCGAAAAATCGCTTGATGCACTTAAAAAAATGACAGAGCCAGAAGCCAATCTTTTAAGAAATGGCGAAGTTCAAAAAGTAAACACTAAAAAAATTGTTGTAGGGGACATTGTCATTTTAGAGGCAGGCTCGATAATTCCAGCAGATTTGAGAATTATAGAAAGTGCAAGTTTGCAAGTTGATGAAAGTTCGCTTACTGGCGAAAGTATTCCAGTAAATAAGCATGCTGAAGTGATAAACAAAAACGAACTTCCTCTTGCCGACAGAAAGAATATGGCATATCGAGGTTGTCTTGTAACAGGCGGAAGAGGGAAAGGTGTTGTTGTTGCAGTTGGCAAAGATACAGAAATTGGCAAGATTGCCGAAAGTATAAAGACCAGCGAAAAAGAAACAACACCACTTCAAAAAAATATCAAATCAGTTGGCAAACTTTTAACATTTTTGGTGCTTGGCATAGCAGTTGTTACTTTTATATTGGAAGTTGTTTCACGACCAGACAATCCACTTGAAGCCTTTTTGACGGCTGTTGCAATTTCAGTTGCTGCAATTCCAGAAAGTATGCCAGCAGTTATAACAATCATAATGAGCCTTGGCATTGCACGCCTTGCAAAACAAAAGGCAGTTGTAAAACATATGCATTCGGTTGAAACTCTTGGCTGTTGTGATGTGATTTGCTCAGATAAGACAGGCACAATCACACAAAATAAAATGACAGTTACCGAAACATATTGTGACGGAAGTTTGCAAAAAGCAGGCAATGCAAAAACAGAATCTTTTGCTAAACTCTTGGCATGTATGCTTTTATGTAATGATTCAACCCTATCACATGGTCATTATGTTGGCGACCCAACAGAAACAGCATTGTGTGACTTTGCAAAAAAACTAAAACTTGAAAAAACAGCTTTTGAAAAAGATAATCCAAGAATTAATGAAATCCCTTTTGATAGCAAACGTAAACTTATGTCTACAGAAAATTGTTATCAAGGACAAAATTATGTTTTTACAAAAGGCGCTCTTGACCACTTGCTTAAAAAATGCAATAAAATTTTGATAAATGGCAAGGAAGAAAGACTTTCAGAAAAACATATTTTGGAAATTGAAAAAGCAAATTCAAACATGGCAGATAAGGCACTAAGAGTTTTAGGCTTTGCATATAAAAAACAAAACTTAAAAAATAGCATTGAAGAAGATAATCTTGTCTTTATAGGACTTGTTGGCATGTATGACCCACCAAGAAAAGAGATTTTAAATGCTGTAAAAAAATGTAAACGTGCAGGCATGCGTGCGGTTATGATTACTGGTGACCATAAAGAAACAGCCTTTGCAGTTGCAAAGGAATGTGGAATTGCAGAAGACATCTCACAAGTGCTTACAGGGAAAGAACTAGACAATTTGTCTGACCAAGAACTTGACCAAAAAATTGAAAATGTTTGCGTGTTTGCAAGAGTAAGTCCAGAAAATAAAGTTAGAATTGTTGACACATTAAAAAAACGTGGACATATTGTTGCCATGACAGGCGATGGAGTTAATGACGCACCAAGCATTAAAAAGGCAAATATCGGAATTGGCATGGGAATAACAGGCACAGATGTGACAAAAGAAGTTGCAGATATGCTTGTCACAGATGATAACTTTGCAACTATTGTTGTGGCAGTTGAAGAAGGTCGAAAGATTTATCAAAATATTGTCAAAGCAGTCAAATTTTTATTCTCGGCGAATATGGGCGAACTCTTTTCATTATTCCTTGCAACAATCTTCTTCCCACAATTTGTATTCTTATATCCAGTTCAAATTCTTTTTGTAAATTTGATAACCGACAGTCTTCCAGCAATTGCACTTGGTGTTGAACCACCAGAAAAAGATTTAATGGCATTAAAACCACGCAATGCTAAAAAAGGACTGTTTAGTGATGGCACTGGACTTTCAATTGTTGTGCTTGGACTTGTTCAAACAGCATTAACAATGCTTGCATTCTTTATCGGACTTAAAACAGGCGGTCAAGAAACTGGCGTAACAGTTGCATTCTATACCCTAAACATAATTCAAATGTTCTACCTTTTCTCAATGCGAACAAATGGAAGTATGTTTAAAGCAAATCCATTCAAAAATAAAATCTTCTTGGCGTCACTCGCCTTTGCTTTTGGACTTCTTGCACTTATTGCGTTCACACCACTCCACACCGTGCTTAAACTCGTCACTCTTCCAGCATGGCTTTGGGGAGTAATCTTCGGGCTAAGTTCTGCAATGATGCTTGCAAGTGAACTTTTCAAACTTTTCTACTGGCTTTATGAAAAGAAAAAAACCAAAAAACAATAAAAAGAGCAACTATTTGGTTGTTCTTTTTTTGCGTTTAACTTGCTTTTCACAAGCAATTGCAAACTTTTCTTTAGATAAAGGACTCATCATTTGATAAACTCTTATTTTTGTAACTTTCTCAATTTTAAAAAGCGCACTCACGCGAAATCGCCAATCGTCATGCAATATTTTATTGTACGTGTCCAAACTTATTTTGCAAACCTTGCAAAAAGCAGTTTTGCTTAAACCATTGGCTTTTCTCCACTCTTCAATCATTTCACCTTTCAAGAGTTTTGGCTCTTGATTTTAATTGCTTTCATATTTTTCTCCTATTAGTATACCAATATACGGGTATAGTTTATCATACCCGAATACGGGTAGTCAAGTGATTTTTACCCAAAAACGGGTATAATATTAATTATGAAAAGAAAAATAGCACAAAGATTGAAAGAATTAAGAGAAGATAAAGGATTGTCTATGCAGGCTTTAAGTAAAATTATTGGCATAAGTGACTCTTCTTTAGGACGTTGGGAAAGAGGAGAAGGTGATATAACTGGAGATAATTTAATTATCTTAGCCGATTTTTTTGGCGTTAGCACAGATTATTTGTTAGGACTTGAAAATTAAGAAAACTATTTTTTAGAAAATAAATATATCGACAAGAATTGTTGTTTTTTGTCGATTTTATTTTGTCTTATTTTGTTTTTTTAGTATAATATATTTATGGAGTGAGTTATGCCAAAGGATAAACCAGACGAAAAAGATATGCATTGTGGTCATCGTATGCGTGTGATGGAAAGTTACAGCAAGATTGAATTGGACGCGTTAAGTCCACATCAAGTTTTGGAATACATTTTATTTTTTGTTTATCCGCGTGGAGATGTCAATCCAATCGCTCATAGATTGCTTGACAAATATGGAACAGTTCAAGCCGTTTTGGATGCCGACCCTTTTGAACTTGCCAAAGTGTATGGTGTGAACACGCGTTCGGCACAAATGATTAATGGATTCACCAAGATTTTTGATTATTATACAGGAAGCAAACTTGCAAAAAAGATTTGTTTTAAAAATCCAGACGACATTTATGATTTTTGTGAAGATTTGCTTAGATTTTGCATAAGTGAAACATTTTATGCAATTGCTGTTGATGCATCTTTTCATGTGATAACAAAAAGAAAAATAGGGGTGGGAAGTTTTAATCTAGTCACAATCGACCCACATGAAATTGTTAGTTTTGTTAATGAAACAAAGGCTGCAAATGTTATCTTTACACACAATCACCCCGGTGGATATTGCAAGCCTACTCAAAACGATTTTGACGGAACAAAAATCTTTGAAAAGTTGCTTGGATATATGCGGTCGCAATTGATTGACCATGTGATTATTGGTGATGACGGAGTTTACAGCATTGCATACAATAAAAAAGTCAGAGAATTTTCTGACACTGATGAAATTAAAGAATATATCGAGTCTTTGGACACTAAGGAATAAACCTGCTTATAATATTTGCTAAGAAAGAGGCGAGAAAGGTTAAAAAGAAAAAGATAAGAAAAAAGAGATATAAAGGAAGTTTTCGTTTTTTGGAAGCTTCTTTTTGATTTGAGTTTTCACAAAATTGAAAACCAAAGGGAAGAACTGCAAGGCAATATACATTATCATCATCATATTTGATTGAGATATAGTCTTGACGTTCTAAATAAATTAAAATATGTTCAAGCCCTTCGCTGTCTACTTTATATTTATTGGGCATGGCTGAAATAATGTCGCTGGCGTCAACAATTTTGTATGAGCCATTAGGGCATTCTTTACATAAAATTTTAAGAACGATGTTTGATTTTATATCTAACATATGATTATTTTGTGGGAAAATGAATTATTTATTCTTAAATTTGTTCGTTAAAAGGCTCTAAAACATATTAAAAACTTCAAAATTGCCCATTGATTTTTGCAAATTCTTATGTTACAATATTGTTATACAAAGGAGAGAAAATGGAATATAAAAAGGATTTTGTTCAAATAGTTCATAATTCTATGCACGAAGTTATAGATTATTTCTTTGATGACCCTGAAATGGCAAAGAAGCTTATTAAGCTTGAAAAACCACTTTGTCCTGCAAGTTTTGCAATATATTTTACTTTGGTTAAAAAAGAGAATTTTACAACTATTGCAAAAGAAAGAACGCTAAAATTTTCAAACTTTTGCAGAAAAGCAACCATTCTTTTGCCTAGAATGTTTGATATGCGCGCTTCACTTGTAGTTCCGCAACTTAAAAAGATTATGGCATGCACTCGTGCCAGAATAGATATGCTCGGCAAATTGTTGGGAAGCCCAAAACCAAACTCCTCAAGCAATGATTATGCAAGCACTGAACGAAATAAATTAATAAAAGTTCGTGGCGAAGATTATAGAATTTATAGTTTGGATGCTTTAAAAAGAAGAATCGAAAATAAACATACAAGAAGTAGTTATTATCGAGAGTTAGAAGAAAAGCTTAATTTAGCCGAAGATAATTATATTGATGCATATTATTATAATGAAGCAAAAGCATTAACTTTTAAAATAACAAAAATTGAAGATGATGAGCGGGTTGAAATTGCAAGATTAGAAGAAAATTATGTTGCAATTGAAGAAATGAAAGCTGTGCTTGATTATTATGCTTATTTATATAACGATGTTGCCTTGTCGCCAAGCGTTGTCAATGGAAAGGGCACAAATGAGGAATTGTTTAAAGCAAATCAAGAGGGTGTTAGAAAAGAGTTTCAATTAGAGCGAGATTATTTAGAAGATTATCATCAAGAATTATTTTAATGGGGGAATAGAAACATTCCTCCATAATTTTTTTAAGAAAGGCGAATATGCAAATCTTTTACTATTTGTTTGTAATGTTCATACATTTGATGTGGAGTAAGGTTTTGATTGGTTTTTATCCAATTGCAAAGCATACCCCAACAGCCGCTTGCCACAAAAGAAGTGTAGTTGTCTAAGTATTCAGGTGAAAGTGAAGAAAAATAGTTGGTTTTTGAATGTTTTATAACCTCTCGAACGACATTTTCTAATATTTTAACAATATTAATTAAAAAATTATTTTTATAAGCAGCTTTAAAAAAATCGAAATATTTTTCGGCAAATTCAAAGGAATTTTCTACAATATTTTTTCCGCGAACAATTTTGTCTTTGATAAACAAAGAATATTCTTCAATAAGTGCATTGATGTAACTTTGAAGAATTTCGGCTTTATTGTTGAAATAACGATAAATGGTTCTTCGACTTACGCCACTTTTTAAGGATATGTCTGTCATTGTTATTTCTTCATAATTTTTATTTTGCAAAAGCAAAACTAAAGAATTAACTATACAATTTTGTGAAAATCCGTTTTCCATAAAACTCCTTTAATTAAAATAATGGGGCGTCCATTGTGTCGGGGATTTGAAGATTTAAAAGTTTTAACACTGTTGGTGCAATATTTGCAATTGTGCCATGTTTTTTTAACTTAACTTTACTATATTTTTGACTTACTAATATGCAAGGAACAGAATTTGTTGTATGAGAAGTTATCTTGTTGCCATTTTTGTCAAACATAAGTTCGGCATTGCCATGGTCGGCAGTGATTATGCAATCGCCACCAGCCATAAGCGTGGCAAGTGCAAGTGCATAGGCTTGTTTTTCGACGCAAGTTATTGCTTCTTTGGTAGCATTAAAATTGCCAGTATGGCCAATCATATCTGGATTTGAGTAATTAACTAAAATAAAATCATATTTTTGTGATGCAATAGCCTCAAGTGTATTTTCGGTAATTTCGATTGCACGCATTTTAGGGTAATAAGAAAAATCTTGTGTATCAATGCTTTCGATAAGTTTTCTCTCTTCATTTTTGTATGGGTTTTCACGCCAACCATTAAAATAGAAAGTTACATGAGCATATTTTGTAGTTTCGGCAATGTGAAATTGTTTTAATCCTGCTTTTGAAATGATTGCTGATAAATTATCTTCAATCGAGAGTGGTGGATAAAGAACATTACAACTTTTTAATTGGCTTGAATATTCTTTCATTGGGCTGTATAACAAGTTAATAAATTTTTTAGTCTTAAAGCCTTTAAAATTTTCATCAACAAGCGCAAAAGAAAGTTCTCTTGCCCTATCTGAACGAAAATTAAAGTGAATTACGCTGTCATTGTCTTGAATTTTTGCATTTTTGTCTAAACAAACTGGTTCAACAAATTCATCATAAACATTGTTTTGATAACTTTCTTGCAAATATTGACTTGCAGTCAAATTTGTAAATGGTTTCGCATTAACAATTGCGTCATAAGCTTTTTCAAGACGTTCAAAGCGGTTTTCTCTATCCATTCCATAAACTCTTCCGCCAAGACTTGCAATTTTAACATTGCTATCTTTAATTTTCTCTTCTAGGGTCTTTAAAAAGCCAATTCCAGAATTGATTGGTGTATCTCTGCCATCTAAAAAAATGTGAATAAAAATGTTTGGAATTTTGTAAGTTTTTGAAGCGTCAATTAAAGCAAATAAATGATTGATATGTGAATGAACACCACCATTAGACAAAAGCCCTATTAAATGCAAGTTGCTTTTATTCTTTTCGGCATGTTTGAATGCTTTAACTAAATTTTTATTTGTTTGAAAAGAATTGTTTTCAATTGCCTTGTTAATTTCTTCAAGGTCCTGCCATGTGCGTCTGCCAGAGCCTAGTGTCATGTGTCCAACTTCGCTATTTCCCATTTGCCCTTTAGGCAATCCAACGGCTTCTCCGCTAGCCTCTAAAGTTGTGTGTGAATAGCGTTTGCAAAGCTTATCCAAACTTGGCGTTCCTGCGGATTTAATGGCATTTCCAAACTCTTCTTTACTTATTCCAAAACCATCTAATATAACAAGTGTAACCATATTTTTCTCCTAAAATAATGATATATTATTCTCAAAAAAAAGTCAAACAATGTGAAAGTTTAACATTTTTTCTTGAATTTGAATATATATCATCATGTGAAAGGGGAGAAAAATGAAAAAATCTTATATCTTAAAATTTAACGAAACTATGGGGGATTATGTTATTGTCGAGCAGGAAACATCCCAAGAACGTTTAAATTTTGAAAAACAAGAAAAAAGCAAGGCTAGCTTTTTATCTTTGAATTTATTTAAAAATTTAAAAAAAGAGCAAAAAAACATTGAAAAAACACAAAATTTACAACAAAACGGATTTTTGTCCACGTTAGATAACAAATTAGTAAAGATAGAACAAGATAAAAAGATTTTAGAAAAAGATTTGCAAGACCTTCAAGATTTAAGAGATGATAATGTCAATATCAAAGAACAAGAAAACTTGCCAGAGCAGACCACTCCAACTCCGCAAGAGCCAGTGTCACCTAGTCTTCCACAGCAGCCGCAAGCTCCAGAAAAGGTAACTCCGCAAGAGCCGGCAAACCCAGTCAACAACCGCACAAGCGTGAATGAAGGCATTGACCTTTTAACGCAAAATTACAATAATTTTAGAGTTTTAAATAATATCTATCAAAATTTAAGAGATGTTTCGCAAGAATCATCACAAAATTTTAGTGATTTTATTGTGACAAATAGACAATTGCAAGGCGGTCTTCTAAATATTTATTTTGCCGTCAGTGGTCAGTCTTCTCCACCTAGAGAAAATTTAAGCACACCTATATTGCCACGAGAGTTTGAAAATATTGTTCAAATTGCTATAGATTTTTTAACAAACATGAGAGAGATAAATTTAAAATTAAAAAAGCTTTTTATGGTTGAAAGTTTTGATAGGCAATTTGATTTAATAGAAAATTCATTATCACTTCAAAATGATTTTTTAGCAAATTTATTGGTTAAAAACATGGCAATAAAATTAAATAAAAATTATTAAAAAATATTATAATTAAAAATTTAATAAAA